>CAXBEL010000189.1:0-8920 GCA_963974735.1 uncultured Flavobacteriaceae bacterium
CCCCGAGATTACAAATCACGTGCTCTAGCCAACTGAGCTACATCGGCTTTTAAATGCTTTTTTAAGCATAAAAAAGTCCGCTATTTCTAACGGACTGCAAATGTAGAGATTTTTTATTTCTAACAAAACTTTTTCAGTTTTTTTTTAAGCAGAAACACGAATTTTTTGTTTTCGCTTTAAAAGTAAGCGCTCTAAAGATTGTGCACAATTATCTGTTCCCTCTTCAAATGATTTAGATTGCTTTTTTACAATCAACTCATCTCCAGGCACACTAAGTAAAATTTCGACTGTTTTATTCTGTCTATCTTTTGTCTTTTGCACTTTCAAAAATACATCAGCATAAATTATCTGATCATAGTACTGTTCCAGTTTATCTAATTTTTTTTGAATAAAATTGATCAATTTCTGATCAGCGATAAAATGCGGGGTCTGCACGTTTACTTTCATAGACTAGCGGATTAAGTTAATAAATAGGTTAATTAGATTTTACTGTTTTTTATTTCGAGGATGGAATTTATTGTGTGCTTTACTTAATTCTGCTATACTATTATGGGTATAAACCTGAGTAGCAGCTAAACTTGTATGCCCCAATAAATCCTTAACAGCATTTAAATCTGCCCCTTCATTAAGCAAATGAGTAGCAAAGGTATGCCTCAGCATATGCGGACTCGTTTTTACTTTTTTTGAAGCTTGACTAAAATAACCATTTATAATTCTGTAAACAAACGTTTCATACATTTTAACGCCCTTATTGGTAAGTAATAGATGTGGATCAGTATTATTTGATAAGAATTTCTGTCTTACAATCAAATATTCCTTTATCGATTCTTCCAAGAATTTTAATAAAGGTAAAATCCTTTCCTTGTTTCTCTTTCCCAATACTTTAATAGTATTGTTGCCAAAATTAATGTCGGATATCTTTAAATTAATCAATTCACTTCTGCGAATACCGGTTCCATAAAATAATTCAACCATAACCCGATTACGAAGTGTTTCAAAATCCTGATCACTACCTACCATTTTAAATACATCCTCCACTTCTTCTTCAGAAAAGGGAATCTGTATTTTCTTTTTAACTTTAAGAGCCTTATGCTTTGCTAGAGGGGAAATCTCGATGGCTTCTATTTTTTGAAGAAATTTATAATAAGCCTTTAGAGAAGATATCTTTCTATTAATACTCCTATTAGCCAATTCCTCCTGAACAAGTTCCACGATCCAGCTACGAATCATAGAATAATTTATTTCAGCCTCTTCTGTAACCCCAAATTCTATATTGGCAAATTCAAAAAAACTCTTTATATCATTCTTGTAAGCCGCTACAGTATGGACGCTGCTATGCTTTTCATAGGTCAGATAGTCAAGAAAAGATTGAAGCGACATAGAAACTAATTTTACACAATATAAAGAAAACTAAAAAATCCGTTAGAGAATCAGGCGCACCTAATTTCTAACGGATTATTATTTTTGAAAGAGGATTAGTCTCTCTGCTAAAAATCCAACTAGTTACCTAAATAACTATAGACGGATTTTTTAAATATCTTCTTGGTCACGAAGACCTTGAATATAAGAGGCTTTCTGGATTTCCCTTCTACGCGCTACAGAAGGCTTTGTGAAGCTCTGGCGATCACGTAATTTACGCATCGTTCCTGTGCGATCAAACTTTCTTTTAAAACGCTTAAGCGCTCTATCGATATTTTCTCCGTCTTTTACTGGTATAATTAACATAGTGGTACCTCCTTTCTTTTAATTCTTATCTGTTTTCAGGCTGCAAAGATAAATTAAATCTCAAAACTGCAAGCTTTTTTATAAATATTATTTCATTTTTCTCTTACCAAGCAGAGCTCAAGCTTATTTAGCTGCAGGTTTATATTCCTTCTTATCAATCACCATTTTGGCAATAATCTCTTTTAATATTTCTGAAGTTCCCCCACCTATAGGGCCTAAACGGCTGTCACGAAGTAGCCTTGCTAAAGGGTAATCTTCCATATAACCGTATCCTCCAAGCATTTGCAGACAATTGTAAATCACTTCGTCCGCCATTTTTGTGGAAAGCAATTTAGACATACTAGCCTCCTTAACCACATAAACACCATCATTAAGATTTTTTGCTACGGTATAATTGAAATTTTTGTTTATCTCAATTTGACTTGCCATTTCTGCTATACTATGACGTAAGGCTTGAAATTTATCTATGGTCTTGCCAAATGCTGTACGTTCTGACATATAATCCATTGTGTACTCTAAGGCATATTCTGCACGTGCATGGGCGTTAACCCCCATGATCAAACGTTCTAGTGCAAAATGCTGCATTATATAAGAGAAACCTTTACCCTCTTCCCCCATTAGATTTTCTTGAGGGATCTTTACATTGTCAAAAGCTATTTCCCCGGTATCTGAAGCACGCCAACCTAATTTGTTAAGTTTTGTAGCACTAATACCTTCTATCTCGCGATCAAGAACAAAGATACTCATCCCTTTATTTCCAAGTTCGGGACTTGTTTTAGCCGCAACAACCAGATAATCTGAATAAACACCATTTGTGATAAAGGTTTTTGAGCCGTTCAAAATATAGTGATCTCCCTCCTTAATTGCTGTACTTCTCATGCCTGCAACATCAGAGCCTCCAAAGGGTTCTGTTATACATAAACACCCTATTTTATCTCCTGTTATGCTTGGCGCGAGATACTTTTCTTTTATAGCATCGTCACCTTCTTTATTTAAATGCGTCATTGCAAGATAAGCGTGAGCCCACATAGCCGCTGCAAAACCGCCAGATTTTATTTTCTGTAACTCTTCAAGAAAAATTACCGTATAAAAAATGTCCAGATCCAGACCACCAAATTTTTCTGGTGAAGCCAAACCGAAATATCCCATATCACCAAATTTCTTCCAGATGAAGCGATCGATATCCCCGGTTTCCTCCCATTTTTCAATATGAGGTACAACTTCTTTTTTTAAAAATTCCTGTAGGCTTTCTCTAAAGAGGCCATGCTCTTCTGAAAAATATGCGTTAGTCATGTACTGAGTTTTCTGTTTATAAAATTCTTTTGGCGGAAGGTTGTAAGCCATTTACGATTCCTGTCCAACAAAGACCAAGTCTCGTTTTTAATTTTGGTTGGTTGACAAATATAATTTAATTCGGTCAAATTTATATGAGGTTATTCCTTCTATTTTAAGTAGCTCACTTATGTCTTTAATTCCCTCGTTTAAAGTACGGTAATCAATTATTTCCCGCGCCAGATCAAAACTCAAATAAGGGAGTGTTGAAAGATCTGATGCTGTAGCCGTATTTACATTAATCTTGGCTATTTTAGGTTTTTTCTTTACGGTAAACTCTTCCTTAATTTTATATACTGTCACATTTGCCAGACCATAAACATCAAATAATTGATTGTCTTCTATAAACCCACCCAATCTTTTTCTATAATTAATAATCTTAACCGCGTCCTCTTGAGAAACGTCTGCAATTAATATGAGATCTTCTGCCCTCACCTGATTTAATGCTTTTTTATTAGAAGCGGTCTTTCCTTTATAAGTATACGTAGTTTTTTTAGGTTTAGGATTTGTCACCCATTCTGGAAATTTGAAATAGGGTGAAATAGTAGCTAACAAAGAATCTGAAACGCCAGTAACATTTTTAAAATCAGTTTTAGAATTAATCCATTTTCCGCTTTCGCGAAAGCTAAGTAGCCTATCTATTTCATCAGTGGACATTCCTAATGTATACCCTTTGTAATCTGTAATAAAATTGGGATTAAAAGGATATATTTTTGGTTGTTCCGAAACTAATTTAAGTTCCTTTAGTGAATCTATCTGACGTTGAAAATTATTTACAACCTGTTGATCTACCTCAATTTCCTCTGAGAAATCAACAAAGGAGTATATGCCGAAACCAATCATTATAAGCAGTATTAAAAGTAAAATCCCACTTCGTTTCTGGCTGTCCATAACAAAGTGGGATTTTAATTTATGCATTTTCTAAGTCTTAAGTCAAATCTTCAGCACCGTCTTCGATAGCTTCTTTTTTAAGATTGATGGCTGCGTTGTATTTGTTAAGCTCTTTACGTACTTGAGGCGTTAAAAGAAGAACCCCTATTATATTGGGTACTACCATTGCAAAAATCATAGCATCAGAGAAATCAATTACAGAACCTAGACTTATTGAAGCTCCTACAACAACAAATATTAAAAATAGAATTTTATAAACTAGATCAGTTAATTTTCCTTTTCCGAAAAGGTATTTCCAACCCTGCATTCCATAATAAGACCAAGAGATCATAGTAGAGAAAGCAAATAGAATAACCGCGATTGTAAGTACTATTGAAAAATGAGGTATTACCGTGTCAAAAGCTGTAGCAGTAAGCTCTACTCCTTCTGTGATTTCGGTCCCATATTCCATAAACTGCGAATCAAAGTTTGTTATTATAATAACCAGGGCTGTCATTGTACAAATAACAACCGTATCTATAAATGGCTCTAAGAGTGCAACTATACCCTCACTTGCAGGATATTTTGTTCTTACTGCCGAGTGAGCAATTGCAGCAGACCCTACACCAGCTTCATTTGAGAAGGCACCACGACGTATACCTTGAATCATTACACCCACTAAACCTCCAGCAATACCAAGGCCAGAAAATGCTCCTTCATAAATTAAACCAAAAGCGTCACCTATGTGTTTATAGTTAGCACCAAGAATTACCAATGCAGCAAGCACATATATACCAGCCATAAACGGAACAATTTTTTCAGTAACTGAAGCGATACGTTTTATACCACCTATTATTACAACTGCAACAAGAACAGCCATAATAAGCCCAAAATAAAGACCTGCGTTACCGCCTTCTAAGTCAAAAAGCTGAACAAATTGTGCAGCAGCTTGATTCGCCTGAAACATGTTTCCACCACCAAAAGAACCTCCAATAACGAATATTGCAAAAATAACGGCGAGTATCTTACCAAGTCCACCCATGCCTTTTTCTTTCAGTCCTTTTTTAAGGTAATACATAGGTCCGCCATATACGGTCCCATCTGGCCCTACATCTCTATATTTTACACCCAGAGTACATTCTGCAAATTTTGAAGCCATCCCTAATAGACCGGCAACAATCATCCAGAAGGTAGCACCAGGGCCACCTATTGAAAGTGCAACAGCAACACCGGCTATGTTACCTAAACCTACTGTTGCCGAAAGTGCGGCCGTAAGCGCTTGAAAGTGAGAAACTTCCCCATCAGCACTCTCATCTCGGATTGTGTCTGGTAAATCACCATCTATTGCAGCACCACCATCTCCATATAATTCTTTTGCACCGTGCTTCTCAATATCCTCATATTTTCCGCGCACCACTTGAATGGCCTTGAAAAATCCTGTAAAGTTGATAAGTTTAAAATAAATTGAGAAATAGGTTGCACCACCTATAAGTACTATAAGAACCCAGGGGATCTGGAAACTTTCAGAAAAAGGAATTTCGTAAAAAATACCATCAACAAACCAGCTGGTATAATTTGAGAATGTTTTATCAATCTGTTCAGATACACTTTGAGCCTCTTCTCCTTGAGCAAAGGTGAAGATAGGTAAACAAAATGAGAGTAGGGATAGAAGAATTTTCTTCATATTTCTATTTAGAATTAGGTTATTTTTAACAATTGCAGGCAAGATGCCAAAAAAATTCAACTTATTCAAAGCCCAGTCCGTTAAAATGTAAAGTTAACGTTAAATGGCAAACTCCTTATGCAGATTTTCAATCTGCTCTGGACGCCCTATTACAATGAGCTTAGAATCTTTTTCTATAAGTAAGGATGCTTCAGGATTAATAATATAATTTCCATCTGGAGATTTATAACCTATAATCGAACATCCTGTTTTATTTCTTAAATCAATATCTCTTATTGTGCGGTCACGTCTATCTGGACAAACCGCTTGATAAGTGATTTCCTGCACATTAACACTACCAGCAGTAGACACTTGAAGATTGTCTAAAAACTCAACCAAATCTGGAACAACAACTAGAGAAGCCATGTGATCACCGCCTATTTTATCTGGCATAATAACATTGTCTGCCCCAGCAAACTTCAGCTTTTGATAGGTTGTTTCTTCAGAAGCTCTGCTTATAATTTTAAGTTCTGGATTTATTTGCCGTGCCGAAAGAACAACAAAGAGATTGTCTGAATCATTGGGCAACGCCGAAATAAGAGTAGAGGCCCTCTCTACCCCAGCTTGCTTTAAGACATCATCTTCATTAGCGTTACCATTAACAAAAAGAATTGCCTCACTTTGAAAGCGATCAACTATTTCTACGTTACGCTCAACTACTACAAAAGGTTTTTTGTAGGTCATTAACTTTTGCACAGCCTGCTTACCATTGCGACCATACCCCACTACTATTACATGCTTTTTAAGCCCGTCTATTTTTTTCTGCACCTTCCTTTGCTTAAGTAGTTCATAATTGCTTCGACTTAGAATATATTCTGTTATTATAGAAATGGCGTAACCTAAAGTTATTACACTCGTTAAAATTAAAACAACTGTAAAAACTTTAGCTGTTTCATTGAGTGGTTCAACTTCTCCAAAACCAACAGTGCTAATGGTAATGATGGTCATGTAAATCGCATCGATCCAAGAATACTCAGCAAAAAACCAGTAGCCCACTATACCAAAACCCAACAACCCGATTATAAGTAGAAGAGCGAGATAAATTTTAAACCTAAATAACTTCAGCATACTTTATAAATCAAAAACCGAGGATCGCTTTGTATAAACCAAATCCTTTAAACGCAGCCAAAATGCAAGAGTTAAATAAAATGCGAAACCCAATCCTAATGTTGCGAATGAAAGATAAATAAAAAACAATCTGATATTTTTAGCACGTATGCCTAAACGGTCTGCCAAGCGGGATGATACATAAAATCCATTCCGCTCAAAATAATGCCGTATTCTATAAATCAATTTCATTGCGTGCAAATTACTAAAATTTAGCTATCCTTTTATAGCATCAGGATTGGAAATTAAAAAGCTGCCAACAGCACATTTTAAACACAGGTTTTTATCACAATATTCATTTTTTAATTGGATGAGTGCCTGAG
Organism: uncultured Flavobacteriaceae bacterium; assembly: GCA_963974735.1. GTDB lineage: Bacteria > Bacteroidota > Bacteroidia > Flavobacteriales > Flavobacteriaceae > Leeuwenhoekiella. The sequence continues at coordinate 7,081 of CAXBEL010000189.1, forward strand.
AATTCAACGCGTTTTGTCTTATTGGGCGTAATTTATAAAAGTGTCCTGTAATAGTATTCTTTTCAGATTTTAAAGAAGTGATTAACTCTATTAATTCATCCTCAATATCTAGATCTTTATATTTTGCATAGGCAAATTTTATAGGAATAATGGTGTTTATCACTACCAGGTCTATAAATGATTTGCTTATTTTCTTTACTCTTTTATCATGAGCTTTACTAAAATTATAATGCGTTTCCCAATATTGCGAAGCTTGGACACTTAACAGATTGTAGAATTCCTTTGTAGTTGTAAATGAAATCAATTTATGAAATAACTGATCTTCCTGTTCATACAACCTTGCTAACTGTGACAATCGTATAGTGGGAAAATTATCTGGTCTAAGTTTAAAAAACTGAATAGATTGATCTAATCCTGATTGTAAATTAAATTTAGCTTTTAAAAAATCATAGTCTTTTTTCCAATCTGCACTCTGTTTATCTAAATTCTCTTGTGGTAAAATATTGGCAAACCCAAGAAAAAGAGGCTCTAATTTCCCAGAGCGACTCACTTTTCTAATTACTGAAAAAGGAATGCGTTTTGCCATTTCGGTAAATGACGCCCCATTTACTTTTGTACCAAAATTGCGAGCCAACATACAGAACAACACAGCTTCCCAATCATTTGATGATTCTTTCAGTAATACTTCAATTTCAGAAACCTTTCGTTCTAAACGCTCAAAATAGAGTCGTTCCAGCCAATTCTCAAGTAAATAATTCTCTACATTTTTAAAATCATTCTCACAGTTTATAAATTGATTTTTCTGACGATCAAACAACTTTTTATAGGAATTTAAAAGTTCCGGTTGCACATAATCTTTTAGGTTTAAAGTTAGTAAAGCTCTATTACCAACCCCATAAACGTCCACATCATCATCCCACACCACATGAAGTATCACATTGTCATAATTGTTGTCCTGCTCATGATTGTGCGCATACCAGTCTGAAGATTTTAAATGAATCTCGACATTACCAGCCCAAATCTGACCATTTATATTTAATCTGGCATTGAAGAAATCAGGTCCTGCCAAATTATTGTGCTGACCTACATTTAATATCTCAATGGTTTCTCCTGTTGTAGTTAATACATTCGAAAATTCAAATTTTTTAAACTTCCATAGATAGTGCAGAAAATCTTCCTTCATGCGCCAAATGTAAAGGAATTTAGCAAAACCTTAATAGTTAATAGGTTGCATCTTTTTTAATTTTAGAAAAAACTAGTACAATGAAAAAATTAATGATTCCGGCTTTATTTGTTTTAGGTCTTTCCTTTTATTCCTGTGGAAATAGGGCTACAGATAATGACGAAGTAAAAATTAAACAGCAGGACGAGCACACTACAGAAGAAGACATGTTTCAGACCTCATCTGGGGCTGAGGATGAAATGTCTAGAGAAGATATGGTAGAAATAGCAGAAGCTAAAGAAATAGTGAATGATTACTATGGAGCCATAGGAAGAAGTCAACCACGTGCAGCCTACGACCTAATGGATGCTAAAAGTTCAAGAGGTACCTTCTCAGAATTTTCTGAACAGCAATCTAAATATGAAGATGTAAAAGTAAATTTTACAGATGATGCGACCGTTAACAAATCTGGCGGAAATTATACTGTTACCTTGCCCATTCGCTATACCGGGATGACTTCTCAAGGAAGTAGTGAATCATACACTGGTAAAGCAATACTTAAAAAACCAGACACAGAAGATGGTAAATACACCATTTCATCACTGGATGTTAACAGGGAAGATTCTTAGAAATTATAATATATAAACATAAAAAAAGGGGTTGCTCTAAGAGCAACCC
>CAXBEL010000190.1:0-8914 GCA_963974735.1 uncultured Flavobacteriaceae bacterium
ATCTTGTAGCATAACTGATACGCGTATCATTAATATATTCTATGAAGGTTTTTCCCGTTCTGCTCTTAATAAACCGATTAAAAGATACAGGGCTCATATTTATTAATTCAGAAATTTCAGATAAAGATATTTTTCGATTAAAATTCTCTTGAACATACTCATATATCTTTTTGATGTTTCCACTATTCTCAAAGTTTTTATTTTGAGAAATATATGTCGAAAGCAATTTTTGGTTCCTGGAATTAGCGATATCATGGAGAATAGATATCAATTCGAGGAAATAATCTATACTATCTATTTTCGACAACGTAAGTATGCGAGGCATAACTTCCTGAGTGATTTTCTTAGAAAAAAGAATACCATGATTTGATCTGTTCAGCATATCACGTATAGGCTTAAATATTCTACGCCCTAACATGCGATCATCAAAAAGATCATTATGAAACTGAATGGTAATTTCATGAATGTTCTTATTGTTGCAGTGATGAATTTCCCAACCATGCACAAGATTAGGACCAACTAAAACCAATTCTACATCTCCAATCTCCTCCAAGCTATCACCTACTATCCTACGAACACCTTTGCCATTATGAATAAAATTGAGTTCATATTCCGGATGAAAGTGGATTGGGAAATCAAAATCGTCCTTAACCCGATCAAAGACCAGAAAACTGTCTTCTGGAGCTAATTGAGTTATTTCGCGATGTACATTTTTATGCATATGATTGATAGTTTTTATAAGTAAGTAAAAATGATATCAATAAATGATAAAATTCTATTAACCTTATATTAACACTCGGTTTAAATTTGAATGTTTTGAAAAATAGTGCTTTATAATTATTAAAGTCCTAATTTTTAGCCGCTAAACATCAGAATAGTTTATTGCAACTCAAAAATAAACTTTTTATATAAATGAAAAACACATTCCGTTTAACTTATTTTGTCATTTCACTTCTACTATTTTATTCATGTGGAAGCACGAAATATATCGATATTTCTGAAACTAAGCTAACAGACGATGCTGCCACACCAGAAACAAAACTCCTTTTTCAAAAGATTAAATCTATTGCAAATGATGGCATAGGCATTGGACATCAGGATGCTACAGCTTACGGATTGAATTGGAAAGCCTCTGATAAAGACACTTTTAGAAATGATATTCACGATGTTGTAGGTAAATATCCATTAGTTCACGGCTGGGAAATAGGTCATATAGAGTTAGGCAATACTATCAATCTAGATACGGTTTCTTTCAATTTAATGAGAAAACAGATTGCCACCGCTCATAAACTTGGTGGTATAAATACTATAAGTTGGCATCTGGATAACCCTGCAACAGATGGTAGCTCTTGGGATCCCACTCCGGCGGCAGGCAGCATTTTACCTAATGGAGAAAATAGGGATAAATATCTCACTTGGGTAAATAGGCTTGCAGACTTTATAAAATCGTTAAAAACAGATTCTGGCACGGCTATCCCCGTTGTGTTTAGACCTTATCATGAAATGAATGGGTCGTGGTTCTGGTGGGGAGCAAACAACTGCACCACAGAAGAGTATAAAGAACTCTTTAGAGATCTGGTTAATTTAATGAAAGAAAAAAGCGTTCATAACCTTCTATATGCTTACGCTCCTAACTCGCTCAATAGCCCAGAAGAATATGAGCGGTTTTATCCAGGAGATGAGTATGTAGATATATTGGGTATAGATATATACAATCACAGTGGGGATTCTTCTTTTGTCGAAAAATTAAAGAAAGATATAGGTGTTATGCGTGATTTTGCAGAAACCAGAAATAAACCCTACGCGATTACTGAAACTGGAAATGTAAAACCTGAAAACCCAAATTGGTTCACAGAAATTTTATATCCCGGTATAGAAAATTCAGGTATTGCTTGGGTTCTTTTTTGGAGAAATGCTAGAGAAAATCATTACTTCGCTACATATCCTTCTGAAATTGCCGCTGATAGCTTCAAAAAATTAGGTCAAAAAAATGATATCCTCTTTATGGAGGATGTTAAAACCTACAAAATCAAAAAATAAATAATCCACTTAATTTTATATGCTTCAACCACTAGATATTGCTATCATCCTTTTGTATTTGGTCGGGACCATTTTTATAGGTCTTACCCTTCGCAAGCGCGCACAAAAAAGTAAAGAAGATTATTTGCTGGGAGGTAAGACTCTTCCCTGGTATATGCTGGGTCTTTCAAATGCTTCAGGGATGTTCGACATTTCAGGCACAATGTGGTTAGTTACACTCACATTTGTTTATGGTTTTAAAAGTATATGGATCCCCTGGTTATGGCCGGTTTTTAACCAGGTTTTTCTTATGGTTTACCTTTCTGCCTGGTTAAGAAGATCTAATGTAACCACAGGTGCAGAGTGGATTTTGTTCCGATTTGATAGTGGCAAAGGTGGGAGAAGATCTCACACCATCATTGTGATTTTTGCAATACTAAGCTGTCTGGGTTTTTTAGCCTATGGCTTTATAGGCCTAGGTAAATTTGTAGAAATCTTTATTCCTTGGGAGATTGTAAGCAACTATATCCCTTTTAATGTTCCCGCTGCTTATATCCCGCATTTTTATGGTATTATATTTACATTCTTTGCAGTTTTCTACTCTATTATTGGTGGTATGTCTGGTATTGTTTGGACAGATGTGCTTCAATATACCATAATGACCGTTTCATCTGTTGCTATAGCAGTTATAGCTTATCAGGCAATGGGTGAGAATACATTAGACGTACCAGATGGCTGGATGAATCCATTTTTTGGATGGGAATTAAATATGGACTGGTCTGGGATTATAGACGAAGTAAATACTAAGGTATTATCTGATGGATATTCCCTCTTTACCATATTCTTTATGCTTATGGTGTTTAAAGGTATTCTCGCAAGTGTAGCGGGTCCTGCGCCCAACTATGATATGCAGAAAATATTATCTACAAAATCCCCACTGGAAGCATCAAAAATGAGTGCTTTTGCCAACGTTGCTTTAATGCCCACAAGGTATTTAATGATTGGTGGATTTTCTGTTCTGGCAATCTTATTCTATGATCAATTGGATCTTAGAACAGCTGGTGTTCTTGATTTTGAAAAAATATTACCTGCCGCAATTAAACAATTTGTACCTATAGGGTTACTCGGGCTTTTATTAGCTGGGCTTTTAGCCGCCTTCATGTCAACTTTTGCGGGTACACTAAATGCTGCTCAAGCCTATCTGGTTAACGATATCTATTTAAAACATTACAATCCTACAGCTACACCTGCAAAGGTTAAAAAAATGAACTATGGTAGTGGTATTCTAGTAGTTTTAGTAAGTATTGTACTGGGATTTTTTATTCAAGATGTAAATTCCATACTACAATGGATTGTTTCGGCATTATATGGTAGTTATGTTATTTCTAATGTGTTAAAATGGCACTGGTGGAGATTTAATGGTGAAGGCTATTTCTGGGGAATGTTTACGGGTATTATTCCGGCACTTATATTCCCAATGTTTACAGATACTTTAGACCTTTATTACTTCCCTATCATACTTTTAATTTCACTCATAGGTGCAATAGTTGGTACTTATACCACTCCTGCAACTGATGAAAAAGTATTGATGCATTTTTATGAAAGAACGCGACCTTGGGGATTCTGGGCTCCCATTGCAGAAAAAGTAAAGCAAGAAAACCCAGGCTTTAAAAAGAATACCGCATTTAACCGCGATATGTTCAATGTAGTAATAGGTACAATAGGTCAAACATTATTGGTCGTTTTACCTCTTTATCTCATTTTACATGAAAACTTATCGTTTTTCGTTTCCTTAATACTCTTAGCTGCTTGTATCCTCATATTAAAATTCAATTGGTGGGATAAGATGAAAAAAGAACATAGTAATTATACTAACAAAGAATAGTCATGAGCTTAACCAATACTAAACACTTAACTAAAATCAAAAATTACGATGCTTTAATGAGTGCTTATAAAGCTGTAATTAACAAACCTAACTCTCCAATAGAACAAAACAATGGTGTTTATCAAAGATATGAGCATCCTGTTTTAACAGCAGAGCACGCACCTGTTCATTGGAAATACGATCTTAATGCTGAAACAAATCCTCTTGGTCTTGAACGTATAGGCATAAATGCCACATTTAATGCTGGGGCAATGAAATTTGAAGGCAAATACGTACTAGCAGTGCGTGTAGAAGGAAATGATAGAAAGTCCTTTTTCGCTATTGCAGAAAGTCCTAATGGTGTGGATCAATTTGAATTTTGGGATAAACCAATCGTTCTTCCGCAAACCGGTGAACCCGATGTAAACATATATGATATGCGTCTTACAGAACATGAAGACGGTTGGATTTATGGGATTTTCTGTACAGAACGTAAAGATCCCAACGCACCCGCAGGAGATTCTAGCGCGGCAGTTGCTAATGCAGGAATTGCAAGAACAAAAGATCTTGTAAAATGGGAGCGTTTGCCAGATTTAATAAGCAATACGGGGCAACAGCGCAATGTTGTTCTGCACCCTGAATTTGTAGATGGGAAATACGCAGTTTACACACGTCCACAAGATGGTTTTATCAGCGTTGGAAGTGGCGGCGGAATAGGATTGGGATATATAGAAGATATTTCAAATCCTGTAGTTCTTGACGAACACATCATCAACCAGAAAGTATACCATACCATTTACGAACTTAAAAATGGTCAAGGTCCAGCACCCATAAAAACAGAAGATGGGTGGTTGCATCTCGCGCACGGTGTACGCAATACAGCAGGAGGATTGCGATATACACTATATATGTTTATGACAGATCTAGAGGATATCTCTAAAGTAATTTACCAGCCTGCCGGTTATTTTATGGCTCCTAATTATACAGAGACCGTAGGTGATGTACCTAATGTACTTTTTGTAAATGGATGGATTGAAAATGAAGGGAAGGTTTTTATTTACTATGCTTCTTCAGATACCCGCACGCATGTGGCAGTATCAAGTGTGGAACAATTGGTTGACTATGTAAAAAACACACCACAAGATGAATTTACTTCAGCCGCTTCAGTAAATAGAATTATTGATTTAGTTGAAAAAAATAAAGGCCTTTATTAATGAAAGATGGACTACCGCGTACTTTTTACAAGGAGTTAGAACATGAACTTGAAGCAATAACCCATTATTGGAAGGAAAATAGTGTTGATTTAGAAAATGGAGGGTTTGTAGGACAACGCGACCATTATAATAAACTTGTACCTAATTCAAATAAAGGTATTATTCTAAATGCAAGAATACTGTGGTCTTTTTCAGCCATAGCAGACTATTCCTCTAAGTTTGATGTTCAAGAGCTTATGGACCGTTCTTTTAATTATCTCAATAAACATTTTAGAGATAAAAGAAATGGAGGCGTTTATTGGGAATTAGATGCAAAAGGTTACCCTTTAATCAAGAAAAAGCAGATTTATGCCCAAGCATTTACCATTTATGGTCTGGCAGAATATTCTTTTTATTCAGGAAGTGAAGCAGCTAGAAATTGGGCTATAGAAATTTTTCACCTTATTGAAACGCACGCTTTTGATAAGAAAAAAAATGGTTATATAGAGGCTTTTGAAGAAGATTGGTCTCCACTTAAAGATATGCGCTTAAGCGATAAGGATCAGAATGTAGCCAAAACTATGAATACGCATCTGCATATTCTAGAGGCTTATACCTCCCTTTATAAAATATATCCTGATGTTTCTGTAAGAAAAGCTTTAGGGAATCTTGTCGAATTATTTCTGAGTAAATTTTTAAACAAGGATAACAATTTTGAGCTCTTCTTTGATGAAAACTGGAAACTCATGAGTGATTTCATTTCTTTTGGTCATGATATTGAAGCCATGTGGTTGCTTATTGAAGCTGCTAAAATCTCTGGAAATATGCAATTGTTAGAACAAACAAGAGCTCTTGCTGTTCCCGTTGCAGATAAATTTATAGAGCTAGGTTATATAAAAGGAAAAGGAGTTTTAAATGAAAAAGAAAGAACTTCTGGAAAAGTAGATACAGACCGTCACTGGTGGCCACAAGCAGAAGCTATGGTAGGACTGTATTATGCGTATTCGATTTCCGAAAATGAAAAATACAAAGATATTTTGCTCGATATCTGGGACTTCACTAAAGAACACATCATCGATTCAGAAAATGGAGAGTGGTTTTTTAGGGTAGATAAAAATTATATTCCCTACAAAGAGGAAGATAAATTAGGGATGTGGAAGTGTCCTTATCATAATTCGCGGGCCTGTATTGTCCTGCTGAATAAACACAATTAGCTATGAAAAAGATTGCGCATTTAATTTTTACTGTTACATTACTAGTAGGTTGTAGCAAGGATGATGGCGGTTTTGTTGATGAAGAGCCACAGCAAGAAATCCCAGATGACACAGAAGAACCAGAGGAGCCCGAAGAACCAACGGAGGGTGAGACTCAAGGCTACTATCCTGAACCGGGAGAAACGGCTTCTTATATGGTAGATCCTGATGCAACAAGTGAAACAGTTGCTCTTTTTTATAATCTAAAAATCAACTCTAAAACAGATTTTTTAATAGGACAGCAAGATGCATTTAATGCTTTCTATACAAATGCAGGTGGTGATTCTGACATGAAAAAACTTACAGGCAGCGACCCTGCACTATTGGGGTCTGATTTTATGTTTATTACAGATGACAACAATAATGGAGAAGCAAATAACTTCTTTTATCAGCAGGAAGTGCAGATCACTGGAGATGCTATAGAGGCTTACAATAAAGGGATGGTCAACATTTTTTGCTGGCATTTACGCGAGCCCTATGAAGGTGATGAATTTTACACCAGCGCTATGTCAGAGTTTCAAAAGGCCAATGCGTTTAAAAGTATACTCCCCAACGGTATAAATCACGATTACTATAAGCAAAAATTGCAAAAGGTAGCCGAAGTTGCAAAAAGCTTAGTAGGTAGCAATGGTACTCTTTCACCTATAATTTTCCGTCCGTTTCACGAGTTTGATGGGGATTTCTTTTGGTGGGGAGCGGCTTATTCAACACCTGAAGAATTCAAAACTGTTTGGCGTTTTACTGTGGAATATTTAAGAGATGAAATGGACGTGCACAACATACTTTATGCATATGCTCCAGATAACAGCTACAGCACAAAGTCAGCTTATATGAGCAGATATCCTGGTGATGAATATGTTGATATTATGGGGATGGATAACTATGGGGATTTATCACCGCAGGATGGTTCAAGAATTGATTTAGCTAACGCAAAACTTAAAGTGGTTTCAGATTTGGCTTTAGAGCATGTAAAAATCGCTGCTTTAAGCGAAACAGGATATTTTGTGGATGCTGATAACCAGTTAGGTTCTGAATTTTATTCAACCAATCTTTACAACGTATTAACAAACAACAATGTTCAGGTGGGCTTTATGATGTTCTGGCAAAATTCCAATGAGACCTATACAGTCCCTGTTCCGGGTGTATCTGGCGAAGCTGACTTTCTATCTTTTATTGAAAAGGAGAAAACCACTCTTTTAGATGATTTACCAGCTATGTACACAATGCCTAATTAATATTTAGAGTGTGTTGTATACTTGGTAGTTGATGTGTTTGAAAGTTTCAGTTTCTATAAAAATGTTAAAAATAAGATCACTCTTTATAACTTAATTGTGCATTAACTCAATACCAATGTATTAAACAACCAATAGTCATGAAACGAATTTTACTCAAACTCTCCATTTTTGTTTTAGTAGTAATAGCAATGTCCTTTACTACTTCTAAAAAAGAAATTCTGATTCCAATGGATTTACAAAGCGATACGATATCCAAAAAAGTGGATTCGCTACTTAAACTGATGACACTTGAAGAGAAAATAGGTCAAATGAATCAGTATAATGGCTTTTGGGATGTTACGGGTCCAGCTCCAGAAGGTGGTAGCGCCGAAAAAAAATACGAGGATTTACGTAAAGGATATGTAGGTTCGATGCTTACGGTACGAGGCGTAAAAGAGGTACGAGCCGTGCAGAAAATTGCGGTTGAAGAAACGCGGTTGGGTATTCCCCTAATCATCGGTTTTGATGTAATTCACGGTTACAAAACTTTAAGTCCAATTCCGTTAGCAGAATCGGCTAGTTGGGATCTTGAAGCGATTAAAAAATCAGCAAGTGTAGCAGCGGCAGAAGCAGCAGCTTCAGGTATAAACTGGACATTCGCACCTATGGTAGACATCTCCAGAGAACCTCGCTGGGGGCGTGTTATGGAAGGTGCGGGCGAAGATCCATTTTTAGGTAGTAGAATCGCCGAAGCACGTGTTCACGGTTTTCAGGGTGAAGACTTGTCTGATCCATTAACCGTAGCTGCTTGTGCAAAGCATTTTGCGGCATATGGCTTTGCAGAGGCCGGTAAGGAATATAATGCTGCAGATATAGGTACTGCAACACTTTTTAACGTGGTATTACCTCCTTTTAAAGCAGCAAAAGAGGCCGGAGTTCGTACTTTTATGAATGGTTTCAATACTTTAAATGGGGTGCCTGTAACCGGTAATGAGTATCTGCTTAGAGATATTTTAAAAGATGAATGGGGCTTTGAAGGATTTGTGATTTCAGATTATGCTTCTATCCGGGAGTTAATAATGCACGGCTATGCCAAAGATGAAGCTCAAGCGGCAGAAATTGCAGCTAAGGCGGGTGTAGATATGGATATGGAAGCTTATATCTATGTGGATGCTTTAGCTGAAGTTGTGAGACAGGGCAAGGTAGATGAAGCTCTTATTGATGAAGCAGTTAAAAGAATTTTACGCGTCAAATATGAATTAGGCCTCTTTGACGATCCTTATAAATATTGTGATGAAGATCGCGAAAAAGAAATCATAGGAAGTCCAGCCAATCATGATGCTGTTCTTGATATGGCAAAAAAATCCATTG
>CAXBEL010000191.1:0-8906 GCA_963974735.1 uncultured Flavobacteriaceae bacterium
GAAACTTTCTCAATTATTAATCCCAGAACCACAAAGCCAGTTCCGCTATAATCATACTTAGTTCCCGGTTTAGATAGTAAAGTATCATTTACAAATAATGGAACAAAGTCAGAAATTTCTTCGTATTCTAAATGCTTGATTTTATCTAAATCATTCACATAGAAATTGTTTAATCCAGAAGTATGTGTTAAGAGTTGATGAACTGTAACGGAATTCCTAACGGTTTCATTTGGGTATTCTGGTAAATACTCCCCTATTGGTTTCTTTAGCGCTATTTTACCCTGCTCATACAGTTGTAAAGCGGCAACAGCAGTAAACATTTTTGTAATGGAAGCTATATTAAATTTAGTGTCAATATTGTTTTTTACGTCATATTCTATACTTGAAAGTCCGTAAGCCCTTTCCTCAATTATTCTATTATTTTGCGCTATTAATACCGCTCCTGAAAACTCAGAAGCATTAATGCTGTCTAAATAATTTTTGATTTGGGAATTGGTAGATTGGGAATATGTTGAACTAAATATTAATATAAATAGAAGTAGAATTTTAACTCTCATTGCAAATAAATTTTGATAAAAAATAGGGTATTGAACACTTACAGCTTAAAAGGTCGTAATTATTTTATGGTTGCTATCCATCGAGATGTTAGAAATAATTTATTTTTAGTTCAATGGATCAAATCTATCGGTCAATATCGTTTGTTTTTAAGCGCCAAGGTATTATTTAATTGATCTATAAAAGTGGCCCAAATTGAACCGAAATGCCTGGGACTAACCGACCGAAATCACTGGCACAATTTGATCCGAGATATCCAGCACAAAAGGTATTTTAAATTTGTGAAGCACGAGCAAACTTTAAATGTGCTTGAATTTGCGTTGGCTTTATTCATACACAGCTTTAAATTCCGCATCATTCTTTATTGCTTTTAAAAATGCAATTTTCAAAAACTTCTTATCATCATAATAATCAAATTTATAGTCTTCTATTAATTCATCTAGCGTATTTAAATAAGTCCAAGCATTATCACTCTTTTGAAATCTTTCGTGTCTTCTTTTAATTTCCTTCAAAAATCGTTTTGAAAAAGTCTTTACTTTATCTTCATAACGAGTTACTATGTCAAATAACCAATCCCAGGTCTCTATTTTATCTGCTTGACCGTTCAAATTAATTTCTAAATCACTAAAGTTTAATTCTTTATCCTTTTTATTTATATCGGCTATATAATTAAGGTTTATCTCTATATTATGTTCACCTGTTGAAAAAGGATAAAATGCAAGTCTATCATTTTCTATTGGGTCTTTTGTTTTTTTTCTATCCTGATTACACTTTTTGCAAATTGGTATAAGATTCAAAAAATTTACACTTGCAAATGGGTAACGTGCTTTTGGCAAATAATGGTCATAATCTTCTCTACAAATACTTTCCGCGGATTCTATATCTATCAAACCACAGCAAGGGCAAGTATCAAAATCGTTGTCAGGATATTTTACAAGCCTATTGTAATACTCCATTTTATCTCCTGCAACTTTTCCTTGTTCAAGTAGTTTTTCATAGCACCATTTAAAAAGTGGCTTTATGTCATTTTCAACTACATCAGGCAAGGCTGATAAATAAACCGGACTTGCACCGCTGCAAAGGGCTTCAATGTCGTTATTTGTTATAAAAGCATCTTTGACTTGAGTTCGAACTTCAGGTGTTAAACCTTTAAAAATATCATAAATACGTTCTACTTCATCTTTTAATGTCTTTTTGATTTTTGGTGTTGACTTGTATGAATAGTTATAAATATCCTTAAATGCTTGTTCTAATTTATCATCACAGCTATCATTATTGGCTGAGCACCAAACATTACATACTACTTTCTCTAACAGCGTGTGAAGCGTAAAAATATCGTGTTTTATTGGTGTGTAGAGTCGTAACATTATCCTTTTAATTCTAAACGATTCAACTTTGCTAAGACTAAATCCTTTTCAATGGATGGACCTAAAACTTTTAATTTCTTCTTCAATTCTTTTTTATCTGCTTCTGTTTTTATACTATCAAATTGTATTTTCAGTAATTCTTCGTTTGACCAGTCTCCAATCGATTGGTTGTAATCAAACAATTCATCAAGTATGGTTTCTACAGAAGTTCCAAACGTGTTAAACTCTAACTCTTTTGCACTTTTTGCTTCCACAAGTTCTGTTTCTTTATGTCTATCAAAGAAAATAACATTGTTAGGCATACAATCCGAGATTATAAATGGTGAATGAGAGGTTAGAATTACATCTTTTAGTAAATGAACATTAAAATCGCCATTGGGTAAATTCTTCAATCTACCTGCATATATGCTATCGTTCAAAATTTTAATAAACTTAGCTCGCCAAGATGGGTTAAAATGTGTTTCAGGTTCATCTAAAAGTAAAAGGGTTCTGCGGTCTTTTAACATTAGACAAATACCTATGGTGTGTAAAAATTGTTGCTCTCCATCTGAAAATTCTCTTAGCAATAATGCTTTTGGTTCTTTTTTACCTTTAATTTTTTTTAAAATTTTATAATCTAGAAAATGAAAAACCGTATCTATTGGAGCTGCAACAGGCAATTTACCTTTGGTATAAAATCCTTTGGAGCTATAAACTTCTTCTTTAATGCTTTCTGAGACAACATTTGAATTTAACTCATATAATACTTGAAAAAAGCGAAAGAGTTCAAATGAGGTGCTAAAATGCTTTTTAAAAGCTGCTTTTGTCGCATCATCTACATAGAAATCTAAATTTATCACAGAATGTATCTTACCACCTTCACCTAGAATGTCTTTTGATTGTTCATACCAGGAACTGGCACATTTTTTTAGATTATCTAATATTGTTTTTATATGAAATAATAGTGGTCTTTCTGTAATATCGGCATCTTGGTTAAGACGCTGATTGTTTAAGTGAATAGTGAAACTTTGTAACTTTAGGATTCCTAATTCCTTTTTTAAAGGTTTTAGTGTGGTTTTGTCTTCAAATAAAAGTGCTGCTAACAACACAGCTTGACTCATTCCTTCGTCTATGTATATTAAACTAGATTCAGGCTCGTCAAATACAATGGTTTTTTTATAATCTTCGCAATATTTATCGAAATTGATTAATCGGTTTTTTATAAATGGTAAGCTTAATGTTTCATTTTCTCCTGAAGAATAGGCAACCACTAAATCTGGTAAATAATCTTTCGCTTCTGCTGACACATCATTATTTTCTGAGGGCAACATTGATATTTCTTTTTTGTCTACGGATTCATCAAATGGATATTCTTGAATAAATAGTTTCGGTTCGTTATCCTCTGCTTTTTTATAGTGATTTGTTTTCTTAATTGTGACTTTATAGAAATTAGTTAGCGTGTAAGAATCACCATTGTTTTTACCAATTAAATATTGCAGAGTATAAGCATCTGGTGTGCTAATATGACGTTTAAAATGCATATCAAAATTTTGGGGACGAAACTTTGATACACAAAACTCTAAATGGTAAAATATGGAAGCCAAGGCCTCTAACACATTCGATTTTCCGCTGCCATTAAGCCCTGCAAAACAGAATGGTTGAAAAGTATCCATAGAATCTATGCCCTTATGAAAGTCTATGTTAAAGCCTTTATGTAAGCTTCTAAACTCTTCTTGTATAGTTAGGTTTAAAAGCTTCATACCAATTTTATTTTTACGGCTTCTATGTTTTCATCATAAGCTTGCTCAGCAATACCTTGTTCTAGCATTTGAAACACAACTTGTTTGGCTTGCTGGTATTGGGTTTGTTTTTCAAACTTTTGTTCTTCCAACCGTTCTAATAATCTACCTGCATATACGGTAGTTATTTCTTTAATGTCGTGTTTTTCTTTTTCGGTATCTTGCTCCAAATCTATAGATGCTAATAAGGCATCTAGTTCTATATCTACATTAAAGTTCAATTGCCCACTAAAAGCTCGTTGCAATAAACTATTATACAAGTTTTCTAATTCTGTTTTAGATTGGGTGAAGATTTCTTTTTGAGCTTGGATACTGTGATAAATGGTTTCGAATTTGTTTTGGAGTTCGATTTTTGGAATTGGAATTTCTAAATCTCCTAAAATTTGTTGATTAATATTTTGAATATTAGCACCTCTACCATTTTTAAGCATTTTCTTTTTAAATGCTGATCGTCTAAATAGTTGAGTTAAATATATCGGATTTATACTATCTCTACTTACTCTAAATCTAATACAAAATCCACTATATGAAATATTTTCTCTATTCGATAAATTTATAATGCATCTGCCAACTAGTTCTTTATTTCCGTTGGATCTAACGAAAATAATATCTCTTTTTTTTAAATAAAATTCTTTAGATGGGGATGTATTTAAATTTATATATGATAAAGTGTCATCATCTGTAATTTGCATTTTATTCTTGAAATCCCCTACTCCCAGACAAGCTAATTCAATTCCATTTTCATTTTGTTTATAATTTAGTCCATTTTTAAAATCCCCTAATTTTTTCATTTTTTTAGAATTCCATCCTTTAGGATTAAAAACAGAGTCTCCAAACATATCTAAAAATTTGGCTCTCAACAATTCATCAAACAAGACAATGCTATTTTCTCTTTTTTGTAATAAAGCACTGGCTTTGTCTAATAAGTCTACTATTTTATTTTGGGTTGTTAAGTCAGAAGGGAATTTTACTTTTATTCTTTTTAATCCTTTATTATTTAATATTGGTACTACAGCTTGATTTGCTTCATCTTGTATTTGTTTCTTATTAGCTTTTACCCAATAAAGAAAGAATTCTGAATTAATTATATCGTTGTTTACAACTATTCCTGTTATCTGTTGATTTGCAGAAGCTTCATTTTTGATAATACCAGCCTTACCTATATCACCAATACAAGTAATTAAAATTGTATTTTTTTGATAAATTACTGCATTATTTTTTGCAGCATAGTCTGTGATTTTTCTTTTAGATTCTTGTAGAATTTTAGGTGTTTTAAAGTCACCTGGAGTGAACCAGTTATACTCACCATCTTCAAAATTTAATTTGTCTTTTGTAGAAGGTGTTTTTCCTGTTTTTATCAGGGTAGATAACTCTTCAATTGTTTTTGTTATCATCATCCTATCAAGTCATTTAGTTCTTGCATATCTGCCAAAATGCCTTTTTCCATTTCTAGTAATTTGGATAAAATTTCTTTGGGTGGCTCGTAGGTCTGTTCAGTGTATTCGTATTCTTTATATCGATTATAGCTTAAGTCTAGGTCGTTTTCTTGTATTTCGGCTAATTGCACAAAAAAGTGGTTTTTACGGTCTGTATATTCTATTTCTTTCCTTACCGTAAATTCACTTTTTACTATTGGCAAAGGATTTTCTTTAAGTTTTCTGCGGCTGTCATCTAAACTATAACCATCATTTTCTAATGCATAAAACCAAACCTTATCTGTGTGCCATTTTTTGCTTCCTTCTTTTACTTTTGTAAATAATAGAATAGCTGTTTTTACACCCGTATAAGGTTTAAAAGCACCTGAAGGTAATGAGATTACTGCTTCTAATTGATTATCTTTTAGTAGTATTTCTCTAGTTGATTTTTGAGCAATTGAACTACCAAATAAAACACCTTCAGGTATAATTACGGCTGCTTTACCTCCAGAACGTAACATTTTAGAAATACGAGACAAAAACAATAATTCAGTAGAACCAGTATCTATACCTAAGTTTGGATTTACTTCTTCTTTGTTTAGTCTACCTGTAAAAGGAGGATTAGCTAGAACTTTATCATAGTTGCCAGTTTCATTATAATTTTTACTAAGAGTGTCTTTATAATTAATGTTTGGATTATCTATCCCGTGCATCATTAGATTCATTAAACCTAGGCGAACCATTGTAGTGTCAATGTCAAATCCAAAAAAACTATTGTCTAATTTTTTCTTCTCACTTTTACTTAGGAATGAAGAAATAGTAGGTCTTAAAAAGCCATCTTCATCTGTTTGAAGTATATCAAGTTTCTTTTTCTTTGCTTCACTCGCTAAAATATATTGGTAAGCACCTAATAAGAACCCTCCAGTCCCACAAGCAGGATCTGCAATTTTATCTCCTAGTTTTGGTTCAGTTAATTCTGCAAGTAATTTTATTAAATGCCTAGGAGTTCTAAATTGTCCGTTTTTACCAGAAGAAGCGATTTCTTTTAGTAACATTTCATAAACATCACCTTGGATATCTTGAAATGATTGTTTTCCATCCTTAGAATCTTCAGCTATCTCAATAAAAATCTGATTAACCTTATCAATGACCTCCAATAATAATGAAGATTTTGGAATTCTAAAATCTGCGTCTTTCATATTTTCCGAAAAAGACGACCCTTCATCATTTAAACCTTTTATAAAAGGAAATACATTATATTTAATATGTTTTAATATTTCGCTAGGAGGTATTTCATTAAAGTAGCTCCATTGCAATTCTTTTTTCGTTCTTGGTTTTAATGCCTTTATCCGCTTTTTTTCAAGTTCAACTATTTCAGTCTTGGACATTTTAGCCGTTGGACGATATAATGATTCGTTAATCCAAGGAATGTAAGTTCCTGCAAATTTTGATTTGGTTTTATCCTTCTTGTCTTTTTCTCTTTTATTTTCAAGCTCGTCAAGCCTTTTTATAAATAGTAAGTATGTTATTTGCTCGATTGCTACAAGAGGATTTGAAATTCCTCCACCATAAAGAGTATTCCATAAGCTAACTATTAAGCTTTTTAATTTTGGATTATTTTGAAGCATTATGCAATCAGTATTTTATATGTTAGTTGGAATATATCTTTCATTACTATTTTTTGTTTGAAATGATTAACTCTTTCACGTCAATGTCTAAGATCTCTGCAATACTCATTAGTATTTGTAATCTTGGTTGCTGCCTGTTCTGTACATAAGCATTAACCATATTGTAGCTTTTGCCTAATCTCTCAGCAAGCCAAATTTGTTTTATGCCTTTTTCTTCCAAGACTTCCTTAATTCTGTTCATTTTCAGACGTTGTTTATTCAGAAACTAATGTAAGTAGATTTTTTATTTTATCTCATAAATTTGTGAGTTTTATTCTCGTTTTTGTGTGAGTAGAGTTGAGGAAAAGAGCTTGACTGTGCGCTTGGCTTTTTAGAGCTTCTGCACAACGGTCTTGGTCGTATGTTAGATTTCTCGAGGTAATTTAGCTAAAAATAGGAATTAATAATTAAACCAATGGAAGGGATAGTGAGGTCTCGGTAGATACATTTTATTTAATGATATCGTGCGTTAGAAATTCCACCCTTCCATTTTTCTCTCAGAACTTGAACAGTACCTGGATCCTTTTTGTAGAGATCGTATCAAAGACGAGCAAAAGTGAAGGAGAATACGGTTTATAATTAAAAAATTATGGAGCACCACATTTTAAAAATTGCATTGGGAGTAGATGTATCTAAAGAGAATTTGGCCGTGTGCCTTTGCCGTCTAACGGTAAACCTGACAAAAGATTTTGAAACTCCCTTTGAGGTGAGCAATGACATCTCAGGATTTAAAAAACTAATACGATGGCTCGATAAACAAGTAGCAGACCGGAAAGATCTTTTGGGTGGTTATGGAATCCACAGGGATTTATCATGAAGCCTTTGTCTATCATCTCTATGAAGCTGGTTTTAATGTGAGCGTGATGCAATCTGGCCGTGTTAAGCGTTATGCCCAGAGTCTGGACCAAAGATCTAAGACTGATGCGCTGGATAGTCGTATGCTAGCCATGCTTGGCTGTGAACGTGCATTATCT
Organism: uncultured Flavobacteriaceae bacterium; assembly: GCA_963974735.1. Lineage (GTDB taxonomy): Bacteria > Bacteroidota > Bacteroidia > Flavobacteriales > Flavobacteriaceae > Leeuwenhoekiella. Next base: position 7,757 of record CAXBEL010000191.1, read on the forward strand.
GTATGGACACCACCTGACCCTACTTTAAGAGAATTAAAAGGTCTCAGTCGAGAACGTTCATTTCTTCTAAAGGAGAAGCAAATAGAACAGAATAGGCTTCATGCTACTGAACATGCTGCATACAGTAATAAACGGGAATTAAGAAGGTATAAACAGCGCTTAAAATTGATTGCTAAGCAATTGGAGGAAATAGAGAAAGAGATGAAGGTATTGATCAATGAAACCCCTGATCTAAAGCGTAGAATTAAACACCTGGAAAGTATTCCAGGAATCTCCTTTGTGTCGGCAGCTACGGTAGTAGGAGAAACCTTAGGCTTCACTGGCTTTACCAATGCCAAACAACTTACCAGTTATGCTGGTTTTGATGTAGTGCTGAAAGAATCTGGAGCTTATAAAGGCAGGACCAGGATCAGTAAAAAAGGGAATAAAAATATTCGGCGAGCACTTTATATGCCGGCGATGACCGCTGTCCGATGTAATCCAACATTGAAAAAGTTCTATGAGCGCGTACTACCAAGGCTAAACCTATGATTGCTATGGTGGCGGTAGAGCGGAAGTTATTAGTACTGATGTACAGCTTATGGAAAAATGAGATAAATTATGATCCGGAATATGAACAAAAAAAGACAGCAAGAACCGAAGTCCTTGCTGCACAGGATAGAAGCAATTTAGCATTGACTTCTTCCTAAAACTTTAATTAAAAATATTTGTTTTATAACACAGTACCTAAGGCAAGTAGCGTGGAGTAGGCCCTATGTTTGTATAAAGGATAAAAGCATAAGTTTCAGATGATTATTGTAATATAGTAATATCTAGTTACTTACTTTAAAATCTAAAACCTATGCGAACACAAAGTACACAATTCGACTTCACCGGCCAAAATATTTATATTGGTATCGACACTCACCTTAAGAGTTGGAATGTAACGGTCATGATGGAACCGTATTATCAGAAAACCTTTTCGCAAAATCCTAATGCTCAGACACTCCTAAACCACCTAGAGGAGAATTATCCTGGCGGGAGCTATTTCAGTGCTTATGAGGCTGGCTTTGCAGGTTTTATGCCTCATTATCGATTACTAGAACTTGGTATTAAGTCCATTGTGGTGAATCCTGCAGATGTTCCCACTACTGGAAAAGAAAAGGTGCAG
>CAXBEL010000192.1:0-8866 GCA_963974735.1 uncultured Flavobacteriaceae bacterium
AAGCACTATCATGAATGTCCGCCAATTATTTCTTTGCATAAAAAAATAGATTCGTCCATAAAATTAATTGAAAACTGGCCAGCCTCAGCTACTAAGCTGGCTATTGCCACTGAAAAGAAATATGGCCGTATTGAACCAAATACATTGGTGACCTTGAAAAGTAACAAAAGTAAGGGGCTTGTAATTAAGGATAAGTTTTATGGAAGTTATATCAAGTGTTTTACCGATAGCGGGATTAAATCTTTTAATAGGAACCAAGTTTCTGTCTCTAGGGATCAATCAAAAAAATTAGATTTTCAGCCTATGAAGCTCTTGCTGCCGTTTGGTAAATGGATTTGTGATAATGGCTCCGAAGTATTGTTCAATAGAGATTATAAGCCAATTTGGGGTAAAGATAAAAATGGATTAGTTCATAGCGTTGAACCTCATTTATGGATTCGTAATATTAAGGACCATATTTTTTTCTTTCAAGAAGGATCTGAGCCTTGGTCGGGAGATAAGAAGTCAATAAGCAACTGCCTACAGGTTTTGAAAGAATGGTCAGTTGATAATAAAGTTTCCAAACTTATGGCACTACTCCCTAAGGTGGCCTTAGATGGGAATATTGAGCTTCTAAAGTCAAATGATTGGCCTAGTTGAGAATGTAAAAATTGAAAAGGCTTGGGTTTTTTAGCCTTTTCAATTTTTAGAAATTTCTTAGGTTGGGTATTATTCATAAAAGCACCCTCACTTTTTGCCACAGGTATTGAAAAAAGTATCTTTTTCAGAAATGACAATACAATAAAAGTAATTTAGGGAGGAGAGAAAATGGGACAAAAGAATTTTCCATAAAAGAACGAAATTTCTCTTTAAATACCGATGGGATCTCATTACAGATTAGAAATGAGTCTTTGGAGTAATGACAATTCTCCATAACTGAGTTATAATTCTCTATAACAACTCAGACAGCAAGTATAAGACTTATTTAGGCCTGTCACGCCTACTTTTTTATTGTATCATTCTTCTTCGCTTAATTTACAGATTCCAACTGCGAATTGATAGAGATTTTGAGATTAAATTGAACTCTCCCAGACAGCACAAGCGATTTGACTACAATCAGCCGGGGGAATTTCAAATTCCACCATTCACAGTGATAATTAAACTACACATAGAAGAAAAGCGCTCGTAGTGGGAGGATCTAGGTAACTGAGATGGGGCAGTAAATGTATTTTTTTTAATAATTGTAGATTTACAATTTCATACTTGAAGTTTTAGAAAAAATAGTCTTATATTTACTATTGTAAATTTACAATTTTGGAATTCAATGAAAAATAATGGAAGTTTTAATGTTGATAACTTATTGAATAGTTTGTTTCCGAAAGAGAGTCTTTTGGAATTATTCGAAAAAAGAGTTGATGAATTAGGAATAACTCCAACAGGGGCTCTAGAAGTTATTGATATTGAATATAGGGCTTTATATGGGATTTTAAATGGTACTAGTCCAAGAGTTGATGCAAGGAATTTTAGCAAGATTGCTTCTTTTCTTGGTCTGTCAAGAGAATACGTTATTAAGCTTTATTACAATGTTTTAGATGAGTCTTATTTAGATCGATCTAAGTTTCCAGAAGAAAACGTGAAGTTTATTAAGGAAAATTTTGACCTAGCTGCTTTAAAAAAAGTAGGATTTATTGATGATCTTTCAGACTATTTTAATATCGAGAGAAAGATCAAGAAGTATTTTGGGTTTAATTCCATTTTTGAATTTTCACCACCAAAAGGAGGAATTGCGTTCAGTGCAGGGATAAGAAAACCGAAAAATAATAATGCTAAAAATTTTTGGTTAGTTTCAGCAAAAAATATTTTCATTAATTTAAGTAATCCATATGAATATAATCGAGATCTGTTACTTAAGTATTTTCCAAAAATAAGACGTCAATCGATAGATGTGGAAAGTGGCTTGATTAACGTTGTTAAGGATTTGTATAGAATAGGTGTTACAGTGATTTATCAAAGTTCTTTGCCTTCTATCCATTTGAAAGGTGCTACCATGGTAATTAATAACAGACCATGTATAGTGTTGACAAATTATATGGGATATTATACGACCATTTGGCATACACTATGTCATGAATTGTTTCATGTTCTCTTTGATCTTGAAGAGATTGCGAAAAATGAATATCATGTGTCTGAAGAAGAAAGTGATGAATTGCCAATCAAAGAAAGAGAGAAAGAAGCTGATTACTTTGCGAAGGAATTTCTTCTTTCGTCTGATAAACTTCTTGAAGTGAAACCCCATATTAATAATATAGACTTTGTTAGGAAAGTTGCAAGGAGATTTCAAGTTCCTGAAAGCTTTATTTACACCTATTATGCATTTGAATATGGAAAGGGAAATTCAGGCCTTTGGTCAAAAGTAAAGGCGAATGATCCTTCTTTCATTCAGTATTTAAAAAGAATTGAGAATCCTTGGGATAACTCAAAGGAAATATTAGAGTTTGTACAAAGTCTTAAAGAATCTGAGGTATATAAATGAGATCTAACATATGAAACCGAATAAGGATAATTCAAGAAATAACAAATTCATTAGCGATGAAGTTAATTCAGCTCTAGAGCTATTTAATTTCAAGGCTGATGAATTGGCTGAAGAGGCATATAAAAGAAAACAAAAAATTGAAAACGAGACGTTTGAATTGCGTAATGGCAAGACTACTTCATTATACAATGAAAGCGAGAAAATTAAAATCTTAATTGAAACCAAACCTCGGAATCATCAGCCTAGATTTAGCCAGTTTTTTAATGAGTTAGGTAGGATTGCAAATTGGAGTGAAGAGGAAAAACAGTCCTATCACAAGCCACCAATTGCAGCGCAGACAATTAATGAAATTGTATATGGTAGATTTCCTAAAGAGGTTATTCAACATATTCATTCTAAAAACCCGTACATAAAATATTGTACAAGACAACATAAGAACTATTATTTTTTAACAGACGAAGGTGTTATTCTTTTGGAGAGATTTATTGAAGATGCTGTTGACTTGATGAGGGAATGTCATTCAGTTTATGAATTTAGGAATAGGCATTTTGAATTATATGGAGTTGGTTTCCAAACTGCTCTATTTGAAAAGTATATGGAGTATATTTTGTTTTAATTTTTCGACTTTTTAATTTTTAAAATACCTGAGATAATTTTTTTGCTTTTAATATTTTGTCAATTGCAGTGTATCTAGGAGCTTGTGGAGCAAGTCCTTTCTTATCTTTGTGATCCTGTTTTACTTCTTCTATAGTAGTTAGAATGTCAAAACTCGCAACCTATCAAAAATAATAGGTTCTCCGAGGAGGAAGCTTCGCCATGGTAGCATTCTTCAAATTTTAATCAAGAATGCGTTATCCTTAATCCTTTCATTATTCATGCCCCATTCCAATCTATTCCCTCGTTACTCATAATACCTTTAAATCTTCTTTCCTAAAAAATACCCTTTACATGGTATGTTTTTATATCATTTTATTCCTTTACTTGCTCAAGCCTTTTAGTTTTTGATAACAACCAACTCGCTTTTTATTCTTAATTTCAATCTGGAGCAGGATCAAGCACCTCCTCTTTCAGGAGGAGGCTGGGAGGAGGTTGGCGACCAACTTTTACACCATTCTTCCGGGCTTAAATCCGGTAATAATAAAATAACTTTATACAGATATCTTGATTATAGTACTAAACAAGCGACCTCTCTCTTCAGGATCTATCATGAACGAAGAGCAAAATGCCATAGCCCTCACCCTTAACTCCGAAATCACCCATCTCGATTCAGAAATCGATCAAATGGTATATGAGTTATATGGATTGACCGAGGAAGAGATTAGAAACGATTCAACTGGTTATTTTGATAACAACAGAATTAAAATATCAAATACTGGTGGGGTCTCTAATAATATTAATATATCGCTATTGACATTTATTGAATTTGAGCTAACTGATTCATTGTATAATAGCAAATTAATTAATTATAATATATTTAATTATTATGGAACAACTTTTACAAATGGTACATTATATGGGATCCTTGAGGAGAAAGTTGGATATGAAAATAATAAGAAATTTGTTTCATTCTCAAATGAAATTGAAGAAAAGCTAAAAGGAAAGTATCGGTTTCAATTTGTTTTCATTAATCTCATAAAGATTTTAGAAATTCAATATAAGGATATTAATAATTCTCTTAAGAAAGAATTTTACTCCGTAAATGTTAATAAGGTGACCAAATTGAATGACACTGCTGCTAGCTATTTTGAGGAATTCAGTATTCTTCAAGAGCAAGGGAAGTATGTAGATTTAACTGATTTTGAAACTATTAATTATGATTCTTTATCTTATAAATTGATGAAGGAATTCTATAATGATTAATTTTTAGATAAGTAAAAGTTATACCTCTTCGGGATTGGCCGTCCGACTATCATTCCCATTTTCCACGGACTGGCCTGAGGTTATCGAAATGTTAGAACATTCAGTGATTGTGTAAATGAATCTAAAACTAAAGTAGGACCCCGTAGGATAATTCCTTGAATAAACTTCGGCTAATGCTATTTCACAGGTAGGGCAGATAAAGTCAAACAAAACCAATCACTAGCAGCACAGATCCCGAACAGAATCAATTGAATCACATTCTGTTTTTCCCGTAAAAATGCACAGAAGAATAAAATTAAGTTAGTTTAGAAACTGAGCAAAAAAGCAATTCTTTAACATCCTCTTCAATTTCCCCAAAAAATATCCTATACAGGGTATATATATATGTCTGATTTTTACCTTTTCTTGCTTAAGCTTTTAATTTTTGAGAACAACCAACTCACCTACTTATTCTAAATCTCAATTTGGAGCAGGATCAAACTCCTCTTCTTTCAGGAGGAGGCTATGAGGAGGTAGAAAACCAATTGCAAATTGGTAACTATATCAAGGTGGAATTACAAATCCCACCCAGTACCGACTAGTTATTTGACTACACCCAGAAGGGGCTTCTTGTTTTTCTGGCAATTTCTGCAAGCGCTCAAGAAGGGGCTTAATTAAATAGCGATTATATCATCAGTTCTATTATCCAACAATTTTAGTAAAAAATGCAAATATTTAACTTATAGTTAGATAAATATACTCTGTACAGGGTATATTTTTTTGATTTTAATTCCCGAGCTTACTAGTGCTTTTAAGCAGAGAATATTACCAACTTATAAAACTCGTCCGGGCATAAATCCAAAATCCGTATCGTACTTTTAATGTTGAAATCAATAGTAGGATTTTAATCGTCAGGGACTTTCGTCAAAAATATCTTAAATAAATAGTAAGTTATTTTGTCTATAATATTGGCTGAAAAAACAAATATCCATCAACGGAGTACGGTGTCATTATAATTTCAAATATACTATTCTTAAAATGAGGAAAGCTTGATTTATATAATATATAGAACCTCAGATATAATGCAAATAAATCCAATTCTATGTTGAAGTTGAGTTAATATGAATGCTATTTTTTATTAATAACTTTGTTATGAAAATAAAATTAATAATTGCTTTAAGCTTTCTGCTTTCAATAGGTTGCAGTAAAAATAGAGAGGTTAAAACTTCTCAACAGTTAGAAACAAAAAGAGAATTACATGTTTCTCTTTACCCGTATATACCGAATGCTGAAAGTTTTTACAGTAAAGTAGAAAAACTATATGAAAGTGAATACCCAGAAATTGACCTTATTTTAGAATTAAACTCTTGGTATTACTACGACCATGAAGGTAAGGGCATTATTGAAAGTGATGCAGATGTATTTGAAATTGATGCAATACTACTTCAAGATTTTATAGATAGAGGAAAAATTCAGCGATTGCCTGATGATGTAATTCCAATTGAACAAAACTACCTTCCAGCTTCAAAAGTTGCAAAAATCAAAGATGTTTGGTTTGGACATCCGCATTGGGCGTGTGGAAATTTTTTATACATAAAGAACAATGACAAAGAAGCTTTAATTACTTCCAATTTAACTGAAATCGAAGGCATCCTTTCTAAATTCGATGATATTAATAACAATATTATCATCGATTTAAAAGGTAAATCAACAATAGGCGAACAATATTTTGACGCATTAATTGATGAATTTGGTGATTACAACTTAATCAAACAGTATATCTCGACAGACAATATCAATCAAACAGTTCTAAATAACATGAATAGGGTAATTGACCTTTCCTATAAAGACTTTGGTAGAAATGATGATTATCACGACAATACAGGGTTTTATGCACGGCAATTTGCCAGAAACAAAGGAAGCTTTTGGTTGGGTATTCTGAGCTTTTGTATTACCTGATTGATGAAAATATAAAATCTTGCTCGCAAGGAGATTCATGTATTAATCAAAGTGATTTAGTTGTAAAAGAATGGGGTTTTTCGGATAAGAAATCAAATCCAATAAGTTGGGTCGATGTATTTTCTATTAATTCAAAATTGACTGGCCAAAAACTTAAAGACGCATCAATTTTCATTGAATTTATGGTCAGTGATAATACCTATAAAACTGCTCTAATTCCAAATTGGGGAGAAGCCCCTAGATACTTGTTGCCTGCCAAATTAAGTCTTTTTAGAAATAACGAAATTTTGAAAAAAGCTCCTTTGTATTCTACCTTTTATGATATTATCCAAAAATCTGTCTCAAATACTGACAGTCAATTAAGCCCAAAACTTAGAGAAATTGGAAGAAAATTAGATGAAGAACTTCTAATAGAAAATAAAAACTAAAGGTTATTGAGAATGTCCTGAGCAATAAGCTCAATGGACGCTTCTCAAATCAATACACTTCAGGAAAATGTAAGCTATTAATAAACGCTTTTTTTCTTCAATTTCATTACATTATACCCAAAAAATACCCTATATAGGGTATATATATGTCTGATTTTTCCTTTTACTTGCCTAAGCCTTTTAATTTTTGAGAACAACCTACTTCTTACCCTTAATCTCCATCTGGAGCAGGATCAAACTCCTCCTCTTTCAGGAGGAGGCTGGGAGGAGGTAGAACCACCAACTTTTATAGCATCCTTCCGGGCTTAAATCCGGAATCCATCAAACACCATTTGATACTGATATCTTGATTATAACACAAAACGATCACTCTCTCTTCAAGGAGAGGGAGGGGTGAGGTGAGAAAACCAATTGCAAATTGGTAGGGATATCAGGGTAGAACAGGGCGTGAAGAAATCATCCAGAGGAGCCTAGCGTGAAGAATCTTTCCATTGAAAAGATTTAGCTAGAGCTTGTCCCGTAGCGCAGCGTATCGGGAAGCCAGCATGCAGGGAGGGTAGCAATGTTCCAGATTGTAGGAGGAATGAGCGTTTAGGATTAGTCCTGTGGACTAATCTAGCGAAGGGCCAGGTTGCAGGTCAGTCAAATCCCACCCAGTCACTACTAATTGTGTGACTACACTGAAAGGGGATACAGATATGTTGATTGAATAATTAATTATAATATTAAGACTATGGCAGAATATAGAATTTCAGGAGTATGGAAAGACGATAATGATGTAATAACACATTATGCATTTCATAGCGTTGGAGAGCAATCAATCTCTAGGGCAATCAAAAAATCGAAAGCTGATGCTATAAGGATTTTAGAAGCTTATGGGAATTCAGCGAAAACTTGGATCTGGAACTATGCGGACGTTGGATGGAAGATTGGAGAGAATGTGCAAGTAGTCAATGGAAGTAGTGGGAAATATTTGAGATCAAATCCTGACAACACCAAAACTGATAATCTAGCTCATTTAATTGATTTTGATTGGATATTTCCATAAAAAACTAAAAAATCTTATTGTTTCATTTATATGATATCTAATAGGATGGGTATAGCATTATATAAATTTCATAAGTAACATAAAATATATGGCTGAGGCTCAACGAAAACAATTCTCATTGGAAAGTGATAGAGGTAAGCAGGACCTAGATTTGCGTGCCGTAAAAGAAAAAATTTCGGAAACCCACACAGAGGAGTTAATAATTGCTTTATGCGGTCCAATTGGCACGGATATTCATTTAATCGCTGAAAAGTTAGGGGAAATAATCTCTGCTAATTACAATTACACTCCAAAGCTTATAAAGTTAAGTGATCTGATTAAGAAGTACACTTCCTCTACAGATTTTTCAGCTATTAGTAATAAATTTGAATATTATAATAAGCTTATAGAAGCGGGAAATAGACTTAGGAACAAACATTCAAGCACAATACTGGCAGAATTATCAATTAATGAAATAGCTATTAACAGAGAGATTCTTAAGGAAGAGAATGATGATGATTCTTATAAAACTCAAAGAGTTTGTTATATAATTGATTCAATTAAGAATCAAGAGGAATATGACTTACTTAGATTGATTTATAGAGATATTTTCTATTTCATTGGGGTATTCTCTTCATTGGATATGCGTGAAAAATATCTCGAAGATAAAGGTTTAAAGAAAGATCAAATATATAAATTGATAGATAAAGATTCCGCTGAGGATATTGATTTTGGTCAAAAAGTTTCTGATACTTTTGTTTTAGCTGATTTATTTTTGCGAATTGATCATAGTACTTCTGCTTATATAGATCTTAAATTGTCTAGATTTTTAAATATTATTTTTAAAACCGAAATTATAACTCCCACATACCAGGAAACAGCTATGTACTTGGCTGCCTCTTCATCAGGTAATTCTGCATGTTTAAGCAGGCAGGTAGGAGCATCAATAACAGATTCTTTAGGTGAGATCTTGTCTGTTGGTTGGAATGATGTTCCTCAAGCAGGTGGTGGCGTTTATAGGACTTCGAATTTAGATCCATTAGGAACTAGTGATTTTAGGTGTATTAATTGGATAGGAGGTAAATGCTACAATGATGAGGA
>CAXBEL010000193.1:0-8819 GCA_963974735.1 uncultured Flavobacteriaceae bacterium
TCCCTGCATTACTTCAATAATCATGCCATAGGATAAAGCAAGAAGCAATGTTACTCCCACAACAAATCTGGTGTTTTTATTTTTTAAATAAAACAGGTAAAAATAAGAAAACCATAAAAGTGTGAAAACAAAATAGGCACTCCCGTGAAGCACCTTATCTGAATTATCTTTAGTAAGAATTACAGCTGGAGCTGGCATTAAGCACGCTATTAATAAAGTCGCGCTATAAAGTAATGATGCTCCTAAAAATAATTTACTTACCAATGATTGCCGCATAATCTTTTACATCAAGTAGTTGTTCTACCTCGTCTGTATTAGACATTTTAATCTTTATCATCCACCCAGCGCCATAAGGATCTTCATTCACAGCTTCAGGTTCTGATTCTAGCTTTTCATTAAATTCAACTATTTCTCCACTCAAAGGCAAAAATAAATCTGAAACTGTCTTTACAGCTTCTACAGTCCCAAAAACCTCTTCACGGTCTAAAGTCTCATCTACAGTTTCTACCTCAACATATACTATGTCACCCAATTCGCCTTGAGCAAAATCTGTAATCCCTACTGTAGCTATATCGCCTTCTATACGCACCCACTCGTGGTCTTTTGTATATTTTAAATCTGCTGGTAAACTCATTCCCTTATTATATTTATTATAGAATTATTTAATTTCCAAAATTGTATCGCAATGTTAATCCAGAGCGAATTGTAGTTTGCGGAAATGCCGTTGATATGGCATACGTTGCAAAAGAATGATCGTAGTAAAAAATCGCCGTAAGATTTTTACTCAGAGCATAATCTGCCGTAAATCGCAACCCATAAATATCCTGACCTGAAGTAACCTGATTATTCTCGATGTCCAGATAACGTACAATGGTCTCATTTTGACGAAGCGACAAATCTGCCTTAAAGTTTAAATCACTTTTTAGGATTGTATTTTTTCCGCCAAACTTCGTGGTAAAGGTAATGTCTTTTAAACGATATCCTAAACCTATTATATACTCGTTGCCTTTGATTTCTGTAAGGAGATTATTATCAAAACTTAATGATAGCGCTCTATCCTTACGTATTTCTGCGAGAATTTTAATTGAGTTCTGCATTTCAAAATCTAATCTGACTAAGGGTGAAAACTGCTCTACCAAATTTATATTAGAATATAAAGTCTCATTTATAAAATTACCAGACTGATCTACCTGAGCATTTGCTGGAGAAGTATTAGCACTTCTATCGTAATTAAGATTAGAGGTGAACTGATTTATGGTATACCCTGCTCTGTATCCATGATTCACAGAAAAACGCTTAAAACGCTGTTTAAACCAGTCTATCTTCATCAAACCAGTATATTTAATATTCCAGTTAGGCAATGGAAAACTTCTAAATGCTCCTAACTTCACATCACTTGCATTGCCTCCTGTATAAGCAGATAAAAATGCGGGTATCAAAACAGATTGATTTGTTCTCCCAAAGCCAATGGGATAATCATTTTCATCTCGTGGAAAATCTGCAGTTCCATAAAAATCTGTTGCAAGGCGTTCTGCAATAACAAGTCTATTTGCTTTAAATTCGTCAAACACATCTGAAACATCTGCCGTATTTCGGCTAAAAGCAGAACCCAACATTAAAGTTGAAATATTAAAGTTGCCGTAGGTATTCCCCGTTAGACTTTCATATTGCAAACTTTGAGGATCAACCCTATAGTTTTCATTATAGGTTTCCTGATAGATGCGATTCATATTTAAATCTATCGTCAAGTCCGGAATAAACAGCAATTCTGCTTGTATATCCAACTGCCTATTTTCTACCTCGCGATACTGCTGATTAAACTCTTGATATAGAGTAAGCCATCCTTGACGAGCGGCATAATCCCTAACCTCAGATTGACTACCAAAAACAAATCCCGTGGTTGGTCTCAACGTCCCTATAAATCCAACTCCCGGTAAATATCCCGGTAAATAGGTTCCATTATTTTGTTGGTAGTTTACCTGAATTCTTTTAATTCCTGTTAACAGTCCAATTGCTGTATTCTTTGCTTTATCCCCTGAAGATAATTTACCGCTTTCATTTTCATTTTGATCTGCATTTGCGGTGGTTGGTATTTCATTTTCTAAAGTAGGAACTGCTCTAATACGCTCAGATCTTGTATTGCCCGTCGCTCTTCCCGGTTGCTTTTTAACCAGACCAATAGATTTGTAAAAAGCCGCCATATCCAGCGTGCCATTAACTGCGTGAGTATTGGCGTTTTCAACCGAATTACCCAGATCAGGAATTCCCTCAAGTGATTGAAATTGAGATGAACCCCTATTCCATTGAAAATCTGCCGTGTAAGAATACGTAGCTTTTACAAAATCCAGATAAGGAATTTTATCCAATGGCACATCATAATTAGCCTGCAGCGTCTGAAAATGTCTATTAGGTGTGCCTACATCAAAAAAACCATTATAAATACCACCTGCATCCGGGTCTATAGAATCGTCATTTTGCAGATAATTTCTAACTATACGGTTTTGACCTTGATCAAAATTTAAACGAAAAGAGCTGGTGACCGGAAAATTAATGGAAAACTGACGATCAAATAAATAGTTTCTTTGTGAAAACTCAGGTACGATTGATCCTGGTGGCAAAGTAATATCCCTAAATTTCTGTTGGCTATATTGTCTTGTGATATTTGAGCTTAATGAAATATTTGCCGGTAAATAATTAAAATTAAAATCCTTCAGTAATTTCCAATATTTACTGGTAAACAAAGAGTCATTCTTTTTAAAAGGCTCAACAGGTTTTGGCTCAAAAGCAAAATTGTAAGTAGCCCCGGCTCGAATATTTTGGTTTCGCGATTGTTCGATTTCAAAATCTTTATGATCTTCCTGATTGTAACTGTAAGAAAATGTAAAGTTTTCTATATCGTAAGGCTGGGGTTTAGCATCTCCTGTTCGTTCCTTACGCACACCTATTAAATTTACACTCCGTCGTCTGGTATGAGAAATCGCCCGACCTTCAATCTGTTGATAATCTGTATCTGTTGCAGCATTATCTAAACTGGTCTCCAATTCTATATCTGAATACAACGGATCGTACTGTGGAGTTATAATTTCTTCCCCCACCGCATAATTAAACGGAATCTGGATACCCCAATTAACGGGAAGTAGTTGCCCCGCATTAACATTGGTCACTACATCATACGATTTAATGTCTTCACGACTACGTAAATTAGGACCTTCATCTATACCTCCAAAGCCTATAGTTGTTTGTCTACCCGTGGCAGATACCGTTGCAAAGTCTGCGACATTCGCATCTAGATTTAGAATTCCTGCCCATCCACCTTCATTTTGGAGATCAGAAAGTCTTAATTCATTAAACCAAGCTTCTCCACAAATATCCCTTCCACTCGAGGGGTTTCCATTTTTTAAACCAAGCATCAAAACCCGAACGTCTCCAAAACTCGGATTCCCTTTAATTCCCACACGCAAGCTTCCTGTTTCATAAGGAGTGTTCTCTGCATCTGCTAATAAGTCCCCATTTTCATCAAAATATGTAATTTCATTAGGTCCCGGATTTACTGCTCCACCAAAAAAAGTTGCCTTTACCGTTTGTAAAAGTTCAAAGGGAACATTAAGTCGGTTGGATTCTGGCCAAATAGCATCTGGACTTGTTGTGTTGAAATCTGTAGGTGTTAATGGTATCTCTACTTGATAAAAATTATCTGTAAGATCTGTCCCCATTCTTACATAGGCCACCATTTCATTATCCCGAAGCGGGGATTCATTAAGCAATGACTCCGCGTGGACAAACAATTCAAGGTTTTTATACTGGCGCATGTCCAATCTAAAATTCTTATATACGGCTCTACTATCCTGTGCTTCTAAATCGCAAACCGTTAGAGAGAGTGATTGCTCATTCTGGCGTATCGTATTATTGTTATTTATCAATTCTTCACGATAAACTCCAGGGGGCAAAGTATAAGGTATAGGTTCTCTATCCTCGTTTTCTTGAATACTTACCGCAGTCACTTCAAATAATGTGTTTTCTGTATTTGGATCAGACATGCCTGGATCTAAAGTAAGCTGATATCTTCTGTAATCACCCCGTACCAGATCCATAGTTCCTAAACGAAGTACTGTATTCTGAGCAAAAGCGCTCATATACATTCTCATAAAACGAATGGATCTAAAATCTGCAATACCTCCAACTGTATTTGTAGGTTGATTTATAGGAACTTTAAACTGTAACCATCTCACGGGGATTTGATTCCCATTTTGCAAGGTGACATCTATGTTGCGCACATCTACTATGTACTCATTATCTATATTGAGACTTTGCGGGGTAATGTCCAGCTGATATTCATAATAGCTGTCTACCGTATTCATAGTATTGTCCCGGTTGATATCTTCAACATCAGGAAAAGTTGTAGAACCTCTATTTGTCTGACTTACATCTACAGGTGAGTTTCCATCCTGACCGTTATAAAGTTTATATCTGTTTAATATACTCCCTTCTGCAGCTACAAAATATTGATAGTTATCTCCCGAAGGATCTCCCAATTGACTAAAATCAGGAAACATGGCTGCTTCTTGGCTATCACTTAATCCATCATATCCAACATCCTGATTGGTTCTTTCTTGCCCTTCTGTATCAAAGGCATAAACTAATGCCTGATTGGTAGGGACTTTACCCCAAGCGGTAGGTGAAGTATTTTGTGCACCTCCATCTTGCGGTAAACCATTTTCATATTGTTTTCTTCCATCCTTTAATACATCTTCAGAAATACTTCCCAGGTTGAAGGTAAGTTGGCCTCCGGCATTTCCCGCATTCTCATCATAAATAAAAGGATCCATCAACCAAAATTCAATAAACTCTACATTGGACTGCTCAAAATCTGTAGAAGTAAATTGGCGCATAATACCCCCAAAATTATTTGCAGGATTATTGAGAATTCCGTCCTGTGCATCTGGACTAAAGTTATATGCCCCACGCTCAGCAGGATAATATGCTAAATCTAATGTATATAATGCCTGAGTCTGACCCGCTACAATATCCTGTTGCGGAAAAATTTCATCTCTAAATACCCTACGCGTTGCAAAATTGGAAAGATCTGCGTCATTAATCCCTCCAGGACGCTGACTTGTATAAAAAATTGGATCGATACTGTACCAGGCTAGTTTCGCCCTACGGTAACCCGAACTTAGATCCCCATTCATAAATTCACCCCCAAAACCTACTGGAGCAGAAGATAAAGACCATTGTATGGGTGAACTTATATCGATTGAAGTTTGTGCACCTTCAAAATCATCTATGTAAGAAGTAGCTTTTCCATTAAATGCTGATGATTTGGGTTGCCCGGGTAATAAATAGGCAAATTCCCCCCTTACGGAAACATTGGAAACTACATCTGTATCTATATTGGGCAGCTTATTTACTAATCTCGTAAGAAAGGGAACCTCAGTTGAATAATTAGCATTTAGACCAAAAATAGTATTGTTTATTGGCTCATAGCTGTAATTCGCTTTTTGAGTTAAAGGCCTTTCATTCAAATTAATCAATGTACCACCTATGAGAAAATTTTCATTGAACTGATGCTCCACATTCAATCCAGTAAAACGCTTTGTCTGCTGTCCAAAAAGCGTATTATTTTCGGTAGAAACCTGAATGGGGATATTAGAAGCTTTTAATGCCTGATCAAGAATAATAACACGCCCTCGCGAATAATCTACTGTATAATCCAGCCCTTCTTGCAATACGCGCCCACCAGCTGTAACTGTTACAGAACCTTGTGGGACGTTAAACCCTCCGATGGGAATACCGTCTTCTTGTGTAGATTTATATTTACCCTTTAATTGAAACTTATTTTTATTTGCATTATCCCTCGCTACAGTTTTAGTAGAATTATATAAGGATTTATAAACATACTTGGTTTGGTTAGGGTTATAAGTCTGTAATTCTGTATCAGTATCATCCATTTCATCATCATAATCCTCACTAGGATCATCACGAAGTTTATTAAACAGATATTCTCCAAAAGGCTCTACTGAAGTAAAGATTATACTCCCATTCTGAACATTTACAGTTAAGCCGGGCACAAAGTCAAAAAAGCCATCCCCACCAACTTGTGGGTCTCCAAAGGTTGTCAATCTATCCAAATTGAAAACCCGAAGCAAAGCAGTTTGATCCACATCATCAGGTAGGGATGCCGCACCATTTGCAGGTGTTATATAATTGAGCGGAGAAGGATCTGTATAAACAATGTTCATTCTAAAACCATCCTGCTGCAATTGACCAGCTCCCAGACCATAAATATTCTTCATCATCAGATCCCAAACAGGCTCTTCAACATCTGTGATGTTACTTTTTAGCATTTTAACTACGAGCGCTTGGGGTTCGCCACCTTGCCCAGGAGGGATAAAGCTATCCAGAATACCATTCCCATCTATATCTGCACCGCTTGTCTGATCTGCATCTGCAGCATCTGCAATCTGATCACCATCTGTATCCTGCCCATTCTCATTAACTCCGTCGCCATCTGCATCTACATCAACTATGTTTGGAATCCCATCATTATCAATATCTGCAAAAGGGCTTCCTGTTGCATCTACACCATCGTTAGCAAATTCTCCAACCTGATAGACTTGCCCGTTTAAGGTATATTGAAATGCTACCCCTAAAACCTCATCGTTATTAAGTCTTTGATTTAAAGATATATAACCGAGAGTAGGATCTAGATTGAACTCATTAGTGGTAAGCTTACGTGCATTTTCAAGCAACACATAATCCGTTCCATCAGTTACCTGTACAGGTCCAAAACCTTGTCCTACAGTAGCGGCATCCCTTATATTTGAAGTTAGAACTGTTTGGCCATTTCCATTAATACCAAAGGGGTTAAAATCATTATTTGCGTTTGCGGGATATGCCGTGGGTTGTACATTTAAAAACCCTGCAGGCGGAGCATCAATACCTATATTTTCTGGAGCAGATTCACCTATATCCTGAACCGCTACAATATTTCGCGTATTCTGCACAGTTTGGTTTCGGTTTGTCACCCAAACTTCTATACGCGTAATCTGAACATTAGAATTAATAAAAGGATAACTTGCTAAAGCTGCATCATAATTGTCTCTAAAATAATGGGAAAGAAAATAATGTCTATTCTCATCATAATCAAGAGCGAATATTTCAAAATCCTCTATTGTACCTCCTCCTTCTGCAGTTACTGATCTGGTTTCGCTTTGTTGTTCTGAAAAAACACCTGTTATACGTGTTTTACCAAATTGCAATTGAGTTTTTACACCAAAAAGACTTTGAGAACCTTGAATTAAGGCACTATTAAGGGGCATGCTTACATTACCAATCTCAATATTTTGAATAATATCATCTTCGGTTGGCGTGTATTCCAGTTTTATTTGATTTTGAAAATCAAAAGTGGATTCTGTATCATAGTTCGCATTTACCTGCAAACGTTCACCTACTTTACCCAAAAGACTAAGGCTTATTCGCTGGTCAAAATCAAAACTGAAATTGCTTCTGTTGCGAGGGGAAAAACTAGGGTTGTCCTGTTTAGTAAACAATAGACCCAAATCCATTTCTACAGATCCTTGAGGAATAAGCTCTATCGTATTTCCTCCAAAAATGGACTCAAAAAGACCTGAATTCACATAAAAATTAGGCAATAAATTCTTTTGCGCTTCCTGTCCCTCTTCGGTACGGCCATCGAGTGCTGCTATTTTCTCTTGAAAATAATTGCGCATCTGTTCCTTCCTAACCAAATCCTGAAATTCTTCCCTCGTAAGAATTCTGGGATAAGTAATATTGAAATTTCCCAGGCTCTCTGTATAAATATATCTATCTGTAAGAGGATCGTAAGCATATTTTGAAACAATGCTTTCAGGATTTCCGAGTTGCAATCTTCCTAAAGAGAAACCAGTAGCGGTAGAATCCTGCTCAGTCTCATCATCCTGCCCAAAAGCAGAAAATGAAACAACAAAAATTCCAATTACAGCAAAATATCGAATGGACGAAGCTAAGAATAATTTTCTCCCCAATTGATTTACAAGTTTTTAAGCGCTTGTTTGATGATGGTTTCAACATCAGCACTTGGGTTTTCCCGAACTATTTTATCGCAAATCTTTTCAACTTGTTTGCGCGAAAAGCCCAGTGTCTCTAAAGCAGATAACGCTTCTTCTTTGTTCGTATTGCTTGTGCTAACTGAAACTTCGTCAATATTATAAACTTTAAGTATTTTATCTTTTAAGTCCAAAATAACACGCTGAGCAGTTTTTGCACCAATCCCTTTTACACTTTGTATTACAACAACATCTCCAGTAGCAATTGCTTGTTTAACCTGGTCGGGATCTAATGAAGAAAGCATAGTACGTGCAATGCTCGTTCCCACACCAGAAACAGAAATCAATAATTTAAAGATTTCCCTTTCTGATTTTTGAGCAAATCCATAAAGCGTATGTGCGTCTTCTTTTATATGTAAGTAGGTGTAAATATGAATGTTTTCACCTTCTTTTAAAAGAGAATAGGTGTGAAGGGAAATATTTACAAAATACCCTACACCATTGCATTCTACAACAATATCAGTTGGATTTTTTTCTACAAGCTTCCCCTTAAGATGTGTAATCATTTGTTAACGAAATGTTAGGGCTTCAAATGTAAGAAAATAATTTACTTAGTCATTTTTGCCAGCCCTTTTCTTCAATCTTAATACTATTCTAAGTCTACCTCTATAGATTGTTGTTTTTTCTCCTTTTGCTGTGCATCAATTACAGCTATAGCGGCCATGTTTACGATCTCATCTACACTCGCACCTAGTTGTAAAACATGAACCGGTT
>CAXBEL010000194.1:0-8765 GCA_963974735.1 uncultured Flavobacteriaceae bacterium
ATTACCTTCAGAACTTAGCACTTGGCTATTTTCAGCATTCCAAGCTTCAGTTGCTCTCCAGCCTAATCCCGCATAACGGTGTTTTAAGATTTTAAATGGACTATTGCTTGCGCAATGATATTCAAATTTAAGATCCAGGATGTAAAAATTTTCAGTTTCCCGAGTGACTGTAATCGTTTGTAATTCATTTAAAGCCACTTCTTCAGAATCATCTCTAAGAACCACGTGCTCATGAAGCGCCGTAAGTGTGGCAGAATTAGTGGTACTGTCAATATTTTTAAATTCTGCAAAACGTATTGTAGCTCCTCCACCTCCAATATTCCAAAAATCAAGCGTATCTCCTTTAAAAAGAACTTGAGTCCACGGGTTCCAAATACCGAAATGATGCCAGTGATCTTTTGGATGAATTTGTGTTAAGGTATGACCAGAAAGTGTCTTTAAAGGATGGATAAATCCACTGCGTTTAAAAGTGGAATCCACACCTTCTGGTGGATATAGGATATCGTACTGATAGGAAAGCACAAGGTTTTTATCAATAGAAAAAACTAATTTCCCGTTTTCCTTTTTTGTAGAAACATAGTATTCGCTCTTCTCTTTTTGACAACCCAAAATACAAAGTAATACAATTAAAGAAATGAGCTTTCTTACCATATAATGAAGCTGTTTGAAACGCTTTTCACTTGAAAAATAAGGTAAAACTTGTAAAGATTTAAAGAAAGTAATAATAAAATAGAGCTGCACACTGTATATTTTATAAATTTCTTGTTAAAAAAGAATTGATTTAATTATTGAGGAGAAGGAGCTAAGTATATGTTATATCCCACTATTGAAAATATTAGACTACACTTAAAATCCGTTCATCGAAATTAATGTATCTTTTGCCGATTTAATTCTACTTTTGCTATAAAATTTACGCTTATGAGTGAGAAAACCAGACTGGAAGATCTTTTATCCTATAAGATTTTAGATACTCCGGCAGAACAGGAATTGGACGAAATAACTGAGATAGCGACAGCCATTTGTGACACGCCCATATCCTTAATTACTTTAATCGATGATAAAAGACAATGGGTAAAGTCAAAAATGGGAATCGATATGAAGGACCTAGATCGGCAGGATACTTTTTGTCAATATGCCCTTAATAATCCCAATGAGGTTTTAGTCGTTGAAAATGCTTTGGATTCTCCCATATATAATCAGATACCTTTAGTAAATAATGATCCACATATACGCTTTTATGCCGGAGCGCCTTTGGTCACTCCAGATGGGAATGTATTGGGAACGCTGTGTATTATTGATGATAAGCCTAAAAAGATAACACCTATTCAAAAGCGTGCTCTGGAACTTCTGGCAAAAAGAGTTATGAATTATCTGGATAATAGGAAACTGATTTTTCAACAGCAGGAAAGTATTGAAATGACCGCGACTCAACTCAAAAGATTAACAGATCAAGCGCCGGGAGTAATTTATCAATCTGAAATTTCAAAAGATGGTGAAATGTCCTTGAAATTTGTAAGCAAGGGAATATCTAAGTTAAATCCTAAACTGGATGCTGAAGTGATTAAAAATTCACCAGCCGATATTTTTGGCGCTATCCATCCAGAAGATTTGCCGTCCTTTAAAGAAAGTATTCAGCGATCTTATGAAGCTTTGGAAGAGTGGAGTATTGAATATAGAATTCTAACTGAAGGAGGTCACGTAGAATGGCACGCTGGCCGAGCTCGTCCAGAAAAAAAGAAAGATGGCACTGTGGAATGGTTTGGGACAATTCAGGATATTACGAATCATATAGAATATGAGCAGACGATGGAGCAGATCTCTTTTGATATTTCTCACGTTCTCCGCCATCCGGTAACAACTCTTTTAGGATTGACATCTCTTATTGAAAATGAAGAAATGGATGAGCAAAAACTTAAAGAATATTCTAGGCATATCAAAACAGTTTCTCAAGAGCTGGATAATTTTACTAGAAAATTGAATGAAACTTATCAGTCTAAAAAAATGAAAATTTTTGATCTTAAGAATTAGAGAAAGGAAAAATTTGAATTCCTTTTTCATATTCTGTACTAAAAGTATTTAATCCATTCATCCCACAATTCCTTCCATTCAACTATAGTAAAATGCTAACTAACGAATTTACTATATCGTTGTATGTATATCTGCTAATTTAGGAGTTACCTAAAAAAGCCCCAAATGAATGAAAAAGAAAGATTACTGGATCTTCTGTCCTACAATATTTTAGATACACCCTCTGAACGGGAACTTGATGATATCACTGAAATTGCCTGTGAGCTCTGTGACTCGCCAATTTCCCTTATTACATTACTCGACGAGAAACGGCAGTGGTTTAAGTCTAAAAAAGGACTGAACATGGATCAAACTTCCCGTGAGGATTCCTTTTGTCAACATACCCTATCCAATTCCAAT
The DNA here is from genome assembly GCA_963974735.1 of uncultured Flavobacteriaceae bacterium. GTDB lineage: Bacteria > Bacteroidota > Bacteroidia > Flavobacteriales > Flavobacteriaceae > Leeuwenhoekiella. The sequence continues at coordinate 2,428 of CAXBEL010000194.1, forward strand.
GAGGTTTTAATAGTAGAAGATTCCCATAGCAATGCTAAGTATTCTAAAAGCCCTTTAGTCACAGGTGAACCTAAAATTAGATTCTATGCTGGAGCACCATTGGTTACGCCAAACGGGAATGTTCTGGGGACCTTATGTGTAATTGATGATAAGCCTAAAAAAATCACGAATAGTCAGAAAAACGCAATTGCTTTATTAGGTAGAAAAGTAATGGATTTTTTAAATTCTAAAAAGACAATAAATCAACAAAAGGCTAGTATTGAGTTAAATGCAAAAAAGTTGAAGCGTTTAACAGATCAAGTCCCTATGGTTATTTATCAAGCAGAAATGACAAAAGAGGGCATACTATCTTTTCAGTTTGTGAGTGAGGGCTTATCTCAATTTGATACCGGTCTGGATACTGCAAAAGTCATTAAGAATCCGGAGTGCGTCTTTGAGATTGTGCACCCTTGTGATTTAGAAATGGTAAAGGATAGTATTATGAAATCATTTAATCACCTCACGGAGTGGAATCTTGAATATCGGGTTTTGACACAAGGTGGCGAAGTAGCTTGGCATTATGGTAGGGCAAAGCCAGAGCGCAAAGCAGACGGTGGAGTTGTTTGGTATGGAGCTATTCAAAACATCACAAAGCGTATAGAATACGAGCATACTATGGAGCAAATTTCATTTGATATTTCTCATGTATTAAGAAGCCCAGTAACAACTCTTTTAGGATTGACAGCTGTAATAGAAAGCGAAGCAATGGACGAGGAAAAGCTCAAAGAATATTCAAAGTATATTAAAACGGTTTCGACGGAGTTAGATAAGTTTACCCGAAATTTAAACGATACTTACTATACTAAAATGATGAAAATAAGAAATTCCGCAGTTGCTTAATTAAACATAGATTTACTTAAGAATGCTTTCTGAAGGTACTATAGATCCTCCTTTTTCTAGAATTTCTTGTTTAGCTTTTTCAAATGCATTTCCGTCCAGAGCCCTTGTAGCGTCTTCAATAAGATAGGCATTGAATTTTTCTGCTAAGGCATCTTTAATGGAGAAGAACACACAATACTCTGCCGCTAATCCGCAGAAATAAAGTTCCCTTACTCCTTTTTCTTTTAAATATCCTGCAAGACCTGTAGATTTTAAATGCGCATTGTCATAAAAACCACTATAACTGTCAATCTTAGGATTTGTTCCCTTTCTAAAAATGGCTTCAATTTTATCTGTTTTTAAATCTGAGTGAAATTGAGCTCCATGACTATTTTGAACGCAATGTACTGGCCATAATACCTGATTTATTCCATTGAGGTCGATTGTTTCAAATTCAGATTTTCCAGAATGATTCGAGGCAAAACTCACGTGATTTTTAGGATGCCAATCCTGAGTTACAATGACCAGATCAAAATGATCTTGCAATTTATTTATTAAAGGTACAATCTGATCTCCTTCTCGGACGGCCAAAGAACCGCCAGGAATAAAATCATTTTGTACATCAATTATAACAAGAGCTTTCATAAATTAAATTAAGGGCATATGTTAAAAGGTTTTATGCAGAGCGATAAGTTTATCACGCTCTTGTTTGAGCGCTTCACTAATGCCTATTTTATAAATATGTGGATTATCAAACCGCTTATATTCTAAAGGAAGTAGCGCTAATTGATCTTTGCTGTATGCGGCGATTTCTTTAAGGCTTCGTTTTTTAATAAGAGATTTTCCTTTTTCCATTACTGGGTTTAGCAAAGCTTCTTGATGTTGACCCGATATGTCTAATTGCTTAAAAGGTTCAAAAGGGTGGTGCATTACAGAAATTTTTATTTCTTCAGCGAGGCCAATGGCGTCAGCTCCCGTAAAATAGCCATTTTCATCCTTTACCCGGTAAACCTGTTTTCTATGCGGTAGGGTTATTTTTGCAATACTTTCTGAAATTTTAATCCGTGGTTTTTCATTTGAAAAAGACAACTTATAAACGCCATCAAGAGCCGCATCTGGTTTGCCTATCACAAGATTAGTACCTACTCCAAAAATATCTATTGGGGCTTTTTGATCTTCCAGACTACGTATAACATATTCATCTAGCTGATTGGATGCTGCAATTTTTACGTATTCCAGACCTGCTTCATCCAGAAGTTTTCTGCACTGTTTAGCCAGATAAGCAAGGTCACCACTATCTAAGCGGATAGCAAGTAGTTTTTGATTTCGGGATTCCATTTCCTTTGCAACTGTAATTGCATTGGGTACACCGCTTTTTAAGGTATTATAGGTATCTACCAAGAGCACACAGTTTTCTGGCCGCCCCTCTGCAAAATCTCTGAATGCTTCCAGCTCATCATCATAACTTTGTATAAATGAATGCGCCATTGTACCAGATATAGGAATGCCAAAATCGCGTCCAAAACCTCCTACAATTGCAGCTTTAGAGGCATAATAGCCGCCAGGACCTTGCGCACGACGCAGTCCAAAATCCAACAGTGTTTTTTCTCCAGCTATTAAACGAATACGACTTGATTTTGTAGCTATAAGTGTCTGGTAGTTAAGAAGATTAAGAAGGACGGTCTCAATAATCTGTGCTTCTATAATATTTGCTTCTACCTGTAGAATTGGCACCGTATGAAAAACGACATCACCTTCTTGCATAGCGCGAATAGTGCCACTAAACTTAAAGTTTTTTAGATAGTCTAAAAATTCAGAATCAAAGTTTTGCCTTCTTAAATAATCAAGATCTTTATCAGTAAACCTAAGATTTTCAATGATATCCAAAAGATTTTCTAAACCAGAAAAAATGGCATATCCACCTTTAAACGGAAGCTTTCTAAAAAAATAATCAAATACTGCAGTTTTATCTCTTTGGCCTTTATTAAAATAGACTTGAGCCATTGTAAGTTGGTACTGATCTGTGTACGTACCGGAAAAATCGAACATAGAGCGGATTTTAAAGAGGGTTCAAGTTATTTAATCCCTTGCTGCCAAAGGAAAATTCAACATAAATTTAACCTTTAAGAATAATAAAGTGTATAATAAAACGGGTTTTACTTGATTCCAAAATCAGGTTGGATAAGCCAGCAGAGATATTTTATTCTTTGTTTAAAGAAGAAATAGCTTTTTCATAAAGATCAAGCAATAGATTTTCTTGCCCTGTTGCTTCCTGAAACAACAGATTAAATTGAATAAGCGTGTAGTCAAGATTGTTCAGATTTTGAGTATTAATATCAAAATATATATCTAGAATTTTATTCATAGTTTTTTCTGAAAGAATCTCCTGAAGTTTGTACACATAAGTGAGATTTTGGCTTATTTCAAAGTCAAATTCAGATAGTAACTCTGTAGACTTTGTAGTCTCCCAAGCAGTGTCGGTAACGACTTCGTCGATGATGCTTTCGTTATTTGTTAATAGACCAAGATTGAAATAATCATATTCTTGAAACTCAATCTTTAAACTATCATTTTCACCCGACATAACACTTGAAATTCTCTCAAGAATTACCTTGTGCTTTTCTTGCCAGTTTTTGATAATTGCAGCATTTTGGACTAGTTCTTTTTTAATACTTTCTTTAGCTATCCCTTTCCTGTTTTCCAGCTTGATATTTTCTGAAATCCTATTTATAAATAAGGCAAATAAAACACTAAATACGATAAGCGCTCCTTCGGCTAAATATTTTTTCAAATTGATGGATTTTTTTCTTTTAACCATTTTGCTATTCGTTTAGCTCTTCATTTATGTATTTAATAGCTGTGTCGATTTGTAGCAAGGAAGTAGAATTGTTTTTTCATTTTTTGATTGATTGAATGATGAATCATCTAAGTTAATGAAAATCTACAAACCCGGTTTTCGTGAGATTTTGAAAGATAACTGCTAAATCAATTGCTTGATTTGGGTAACCAAAAGATTTTTTAATTCAATAGGAAAAACATTGTTTATTGCTGATTTCTGATTTATTTCCAGTTCAATACCTAAATAATTAGATGGAAATATTTTACGTAAATAGGTAGTGAAACCGTCAGCGCTTCCTAGATATGGATAATTGTATCTTATCTTCAACTCTGGATTTTGAGTGTTGAGCAAAGATTTAAAAGTCTGGCATAATTCCTTCTCAGCAATCCGTTTAGAATCATAGAGTAGACCTATATCACTGTTGCGGCTTTCTTTATCCAGTTGAGGTGTAAAAGAGTGGAGGGAAAGATGAAAAACCTGTTCTCCTTTTACAATTTCTTTTTTTATAAAATTTTCGACGGAGGAACGGTAGGGGATATAATACCTATTTATTAAATCCTTCTTGGCTTCAGAATCAAGATTTCTAGAGAATTCAGAAAATAGATTTTTATGGTTTAGCGATCTATTAAACTCGATGAGCAACCTACTAATAGTATTCTTGGTTGAAAAATCTGCTATACCCTTAAAAGACTCAAACAAATCTTCTGTTCCTGGATCATAACCGCGATGTGATTGTAAAATAGCATCTTCACCTATGAATAAATTCTGGTAGATTGAAGGTATTTCAAAGCCTCCATGTTCACAAGTGATTACAAGTTTCACGGAAGATATAATTCATTATTTTGAAGACATATTGCAAGGTGGCGATAGACTGTTATAATGTTTCCTGAGGAAACATCATTACCTATTGCTTTTAATATACGGGTTGAAAGTGTACCATGCTTTAGAAGCGCTTCGAGCGTGATTCTATGTTCAATGTGGATTTTAAATTTCACTAACTCGTAAAGTTTTTTCCAAACATCAAGAAGTTTACTTTCTTCCTTAATACTAAATAAGTTGAGGTAATCTAAATTTGTAATCAGACTATTCTCGCCTTCTTTTATTGCACTATTTAAAATTTCATAAAGATCATTCTCGTGCCATTTCTTTTGTTCCTTAAGTGACACAATTTCTTCTGAAACAAGGAGCTTCAACACTTCAACAGTGAGTATGGCAATAGCTACATCAGCCTTAGGGCATTCTTGAACATCTATAACGCGTATTTCTATGGCATTACGGTCAAAACGAGCGATGGCACCTCTGGAATTAAGAAAATAATGCTCTAATATATTCTCTGGGTCAAATGGTTTGATTGCAGTTTTAATAGGATTAAAAATCTTTAAATTGTATTCATCCTGACTAAAAGCCTGTTCTGGAATTACCTTACCCGTCATTATAGGTATTTCCTTCTGGTTGGTTTTGTAGGCTTCCATCCGACTATCCAAAAACCCGGTAATTTGTCCATCAAAAATGGGAGAAGCTGCACTTATTCCGGGAAGTAAAGGCAGAATTATTCTAATGGCAGCATGTAATTTTTCAAATTCCTCGTCCCCATTAAAGGGTAGGTTTACGTGCATACTTTGCACATTTGCCCAACCGTGGCCTTTGCAATCAAAAACCCTGTTGTATAATTCGTAAACCTCATTATAATCGTGTTTCCACAATTGCATTTCCGTTTTTACATTCATCAAGGGATGCGCTGCAGATGGTAATAGTTCAGCTCCCTGGCGATGCAGCAAATTGTTGATTTCTTGTATGTTTTTGTGAAAGTCTTGGGATAGCGATACTGGTTTTGTTGTGGGACCATTAGTTTTAAGTTCTACAACGTGAGCCACAAGTTCATTACTCCAGCCTATGGTACCATTCTCAATCTCTGAAGTTAATTCTCCATTTTTAGCTGTCAGTAATTCATCAACTATGGGAAGCACCTTCAAGTCTGAAGATTTTACAACCATATATTCTAATTCTATACCTACTACATCAAAAAGATGATAATCCATATTTATTTGTCTTCTATGCGATTAATTAGAGCTTCTATAATGCGTGTATAAACTTTATCTCCATAAAATCGATCTTCAACACCCGCATCAATATTAGGATTATCGTTAATTTCAATAACCAGAGGTTTACCATCTACCTCTTTTATGTCAATTCCATATAAGCCTTGACCCATGATTTTAGCAGTATTCACCGCTGTTTCCAATATATATTTAGGCACATCTTCAATTGCCATACAATCTGCATTTCCGTCCTGATCTGCTTTTTTCTCTGCATTCCAGTTGTAGATTTGCCAATGGTCTTTTGCCATATAATAGCGACATGCATAAAAAGGTTCTCCGTCGAGAATACCAATACGCCAATCATAAGTTGAAGGGCAAAACTGTTGTGCAATTATTAGGGCAGACTCACCGAGCATACTTTTTACCAAAGCAAAATATTCTTTTTCGGTAGTTGCCTTTTTTACCCCAAAAGAGAAGGTAGAATCTGGAGCTTTTAGAACACACGGAAGCTTTACTATTTCAAGAACCTTTTTTATATTATCCTTATGAACAATAACGGTTTTAGGCGCAGGGATATTAGCATTCTGAAGCGCTTCCGCCAT
>CAXBEL010000195.1:0-8742 GCA_963974735.1 uncultured Flavobacteriaceae bacterium
CCGGGTTTGAAAGAACTTCGTTCATAAAAGAAGTTTCTTCAAAGTTGTCATTTTTTGCAAAATGATTAACTGCTCTGTTCATAAACAAAACTTCTTCTTTTTTATCTTCTGCGGGTAAAACAACATCTTTGGCGAAGTCCTGACAAAATTTGAGATATTTCTTTGTGTAAAAATTATCATCTGCTAACGTATCTACCCCCAGAAAGTTTTCTAACCAATACTTCGTGTCATATCTATTAGAGTCTACAGAAAGTACTTTATACCCCTCTTCTGCATTACGGTTAAATATTAGACAACCCTTATCCAGTTTATTAAGGTTAACGCCTTGCTCAAGGAGCATTTTAAGGTTTTGATCTCCTTCCTGAAATTGTAAAAATTCTTGTTTTAATTCAGATTTAAATATCCCGATAGCATCCGTTTTTTCATTATCGAGCATAACGCCTGTAATATAAGCTACATAAAATTCACCTGGTTTTATGTGTGGATGGCTGCTTTGATCATATAACAGCTTTGCCATTTCAACCGAAAGTTCATGTGAATGTGTAGGGTTGGCAAATAAATTTGTGGCAAGATTATATAATGAATTAAATTCTAGATCAGCTTCGTGAGTAAACTGAAAGTAATTTTCTTCTTTCTCACGAAAACTCTTGAAGAAAAATTCTTTTAATAAAGGGGTTATTTCATCATTAAGTTGATAAACCTCTTTAGAAAGAAAAACCCCTTCGTTTCGGCTTTTGTTTCCTACTCTGTGAATTGATAAAGACTCAATTTGTGTACTATATAGATTGATCATAAAATGAACTGCAGGTTAAGTATTAAAAAAGGGAATAGGGCAAAAGGTACTTTGAATCTTAAATTTTAAAATGGTTTAATTCCAGTTTTCATCAAAATCAAGCCCTTCGTAATCTTCAATGTCATAATCATCATCATATTCATCGTCGTCATCCTCTTCATCCTCCTCACCAGAGAAATCTGTAGGGGGCGCTTGATCTGGTATTTGACCGTGAACATACATAAGATTGGGATAAGAGCGGCCATCCTCTGGTTCTACAATATCTCCAAGCTCCACAAAGAAAGTCCATAGGCTTAAAAAATCGTAAACATAAATTAAACGTGTTTCATTTTCAGATACAGCATCTTCCACCAAGGTTTCGCTCATAACGCGAACAGGATTTGCAGATTCACTCATATCAAATAGAGCAATTTCCTCACCTTGTTTCCACTCGTCATCACTTACATAGAATGAAGCCATTTCTTGACCCTCAAACCCAAATGATTGAGTAATAGTGTTGTGAAAGTCTTCCATTGTAGCATCTTGCTCAATCTCTATGTCTCTAAAGATATCTTCTTCGGTATCTAAAATTACCCGAAAACGGTAAATCATAACGTAAATTTTTTAAGCGTACAAAGATACGATTTAGCCAGCATTAGCCAATTGACCTGACGGTTTTTCTTTTAATGAAGTAAGGGCCACATAAAATTGAATTCCGAATAATAAGGAAGCAATAATAAGATGGCTGGGCTGAGTGAGAAATGGAAAATCTAAATAGGCCATTAAAATGCCTGTCAAAATTTCTAAACCCAGTAAGATTAATACCCAATTCATAAGTTTATGCCCCAGGTTTGATCTTTGATTTCTCATAAAGAGAAATACATTGATAGCAAATACTACAATGGAAAAAGTACGATGAAAATAAAACGATAACTCTGGGTTTTCTAACCAAAGGTATTTAGCGCCGTATCCTACAATATCAATTTGATCATCTACATATTGTCTTACCTGTGTTCCTAGAATTATCTGCACTAGACTTAGAATTAAAGCTATAATAATTCCCATCTTGAATTTTTTATTGAATATGTATTTCTTTGCGATACTTCTAGTAGAATATAGAAGATAGATCAATACACTTACTATTACAAGCGCGATTACCATATGTAACGTAATCCTTGCCGGAGCAAGAACAGAGTAAACCACGGTAGCACCTATCCATCCCTGTAAACCCATTAGAAAGACCGAGAGCCAAGATAGTAATGTAATTCTTCTGGATTTTTTCCAATATTTAAAACTCAATTTTGCCATTATGAGTACGGCAAAGCCAGCAAGTACCCCTAAGAGCCGGTTTATATATTCAATCCAGGTGTGCCAAGGATTAAAAATAGCATAATCGTGTTTTTCATAGAATGACCAATTTTCTCCATCAAATGAGTTTCCTGTGATAAAATCAGATTTTGCTATTCGCAGTGCATTATCTAATATAATAACTTGACCTTCCTGAAAATTTTTATTTGGCTGCCAAAGAAGCTCACTTTCTTCTGTAGGAGGGATAATATGACCAAAACATTTAGGCCAATCTGGACATCCCATTCCGCTTCCTGTCATTCTAACGACTGCGCCGGCGATTATTACCAGATATACGAGTATGAGGGAAACTAAAACTGCTTTTTTATACACTTTTTTACAATTAAAAATACCGGGAGTTCTAGCTATTTATGCTGGTGTCTGCCCTATTTAAACCGATTTCTTTACCTTTTTTAAGCATGTATGCATAAGCTTCTTGATAATCATTTCCTATCTCACCTTCAAGAATAGCCTCCTTTATTGCATCTTTAATAATCCCAATTTCACGGGAAGGTTTTATGCCAAATGTTTTCATAATCTCTTCTCCAGAAACGGGAGGTTGAAAATTACGTACGTGATCCCGCTCTTCAACTTCTTCTATTTTCTTACGTACATTTTTAAAGTTGTTGTGATATTTGCGGTAACGCTTGGGATTTTTTGTGGTTATATCTGCAGCACAAAGCGTCATAAGACTCTCGAGACTTTCCCCAGCATCAAAAATTAAACGCCTAACTGCACTATCAGTAACAAAATCTTCAGCGATTACTATGGGTCTCGAGCTCATTAAAACCATTTTTTGGACAAATTTCATAGAGTTGTTAAGCGGCATTTTTAAGCGCTTAAAAAGCTTATAAACCATCTTTGAACCTACAAATTCGTGCCCATGAAATGTCCAACCTATTTTTTTATCAAAGCGTTTGGTAGGTGCTTTACCAATATCGTGAAGCAAAGCTGCCCAACGCAACCAAAGATCATCAGTATATTCTGAGATATTATCTACAACTTCTAATGTGTGGTAAAAGTTATCTTTATGTCGCTGACCTTCTTTTTCTTCAATTCCCTTTAAAGCTGTTAATTCAGGAAGAATTAAGGGTAATAAATCTGTTTTTTCCAACAAAAGAAACCCTTTGGAAGGTAGGTCACTCAGTATTATTTTATGAAGCTCATCAACAATACGTTCTTTTGTTATGATTTTAATTCGCTCACAATGCGTTGAGATGGCTTCAAGAGATTCCCTCTCAATCATAAAATTGAGCTGTGATGCAAAACGTATTGCGCGCATCATTCTAAGCGGATCATCGCTGTAGGTTATTTGAGGATCAAGGGGTGTGCGAATAATACCTCTTTCTAAATCTCCAATCCCATTAAAAGGGTCTAGCAATTCTCCAAAATTATTAGGGGATAGACCTATAGCAAGGGCATTTATAGTAAAATCCCGTCTTTTTTGATCATCTTCTAAAGTGCCATTTTCAACAACAGGATTCCTGCTGTCTTCTTGATAAGACTCCTTTCTTGCACCTACAAACTCTATTTCAACATCCCCATCCCGCAGCATCGCAGTGCCATAAGTTTTAAAAATCTGTACTTTAGGTTTATGAGGAAGTAAAGAAGAAACTTTTTTTGCTAATTCAATTCCGCTACCGACTGTGACGATATCAATATCTTTAGCCGTTCCTCTTTTTAATATATAATCACGTACGTAACCACCGATTACATAGGTTTCCAGATTCAACTCATCTGAAGCCTGTTTTATAGTTTCAAAAATTCTTTGATTGAGTGCTCCCTTGTAGTTGGGGGTAGTCATTACGTCTGTTTTAATTAAAGGCACTTACTGTACTATTGATTATTGCTCAATTAAAAATCCAAATAGATTTAAAAATTTAAAAAAATCTGAATTATGTTGAGTATACAACCGATAAAAAATGCTTTAGAATAACTGAACAAAAGGTCTTATTTTCTGAGAACTTTCATTTGACCATTGTTTTTTAAACGAATGATAGTTGAAGGTTCTATGGATTTTTTATCGCGGTGCAAATTTACTACATAGTCAACGCCCTCTAAAATTTCCAGGGTTATTTCTTCAAAGCTTTCGGGAGTTTTTTCTCCACTTATATTGGCTGAGGTTGAAACGATAGGATTGCCAAAACACGTTATTAATCTTTGACAAAAATCATCTTTTACAACGCGTACAGCTAAGGAATCATCTCCGGCAATTATATTTTCAGCAACTTGTAAGGGCCGGTCATAAATTATAGTTGTAGGTTTTGCCGCAAATTTTAGAATCTCATATGCTACAGGGGGAACGTGCTCTATATGTTTATTGAGCATCCTATAATCATTAACAAGACAGATCATTGACTTGCTGTCTGACCGTTTCTTTAATTTATATATTTTATCTATTGCTGTAGGATTAGTGGCATCACAACCTATACCCCAGACTGTATCTGTAGGATATAAAATGAGCCCACCGCTTTCTATCGCAGCTAGAGCATTTCTTATTTCTTCATCCATCTATTGATGATTAAGGGGATAAGTCAATTCTTAGATCGATTGGATTATTAAAATTTTGTCAAATATTATATTTTTTTAAAAACTTAGTTAACACAATAACAATATTCTAACTCTTTTTAAATAAATTTTATTAAACTCCTAATACACGTTTATATACTTCTATATATTCTTTTGCAGCTTTCTCCAAGCTAAATGTTTGAGCGTGAGCAATAAGTTTTTTGGTTAGTTCAATTTTATTATCATTATAATATTTCAGTCCATTTATTACTGTTTGAGCCATGTATTCTGGTTCATAGTGATCCCAATAAGTAGCTAGACTCAATCCTATTTCTGGCAAAGATGTGTTATTAGACATAAAAACAGTTTTACCGTATTGCATTGCTTCAATAGGAGGTATGCCAAAGCCCTCTCTCAAGGAAGGAAATACAAAGCCGCTACAATTCTTTAAATAATATTTCTTTGCCATCTCACTAATTTTGCCAGTAAAATAAACTTGATTTTCTAAGTTATACTTCTTAACAAGTTCCTTTATAACAGTAAAATACGACTTATCGTTATTTCCTGCCAGAACCAGTTGATGATTGGGTAGGAAACGCAGCATTTCAATTAATGTATGAAAGTTCTTTCTGGCTGTAAACTCTCCAATTGTAAATAGGTATGGTTTGCTTGGGACTAATTCTGGTTTAAAATCTTGAGGAAAAGAAGTTTCAATAATCGTGTTGCCGTTGTAGATCACATATTCTGGTATGTTGGGCACATCAAAATATTTGTGAGTGGATTCCTTAGCAAAGTTTGATATGTAAACTAAAGCACTGGAACGTTTCAGTTTATCTCTAAAACGAATCATCCTTTCTTCATCTTCCGCATTTTCATGTACAAAATGCACATCGTGTACCGTTAATATATAAGGGATATTATGCTTGGGCTCTATCTTCGTATTTTGATTAAGGGAATGCCAGAGATCATACTTTTTATTAATCCTTAAAAGGGGATATCTTGAAAAGGAACGATATTTTTTATAATCGAATTTTTGTCCAAATTCATTTTTTAATACCTCCAGATCTTAAGCGTGAATAGTGAATTTTAAATTCTCCTCTTCAAAGTTGCTTAAAGCATTAATTAAGTGATAGTTGAATTGGCCGAATCCAAAAAAGGGATTCTTAATATTATGAGATTCTAAAAAAATGTTTTTCATCAGAATGCGTAATTGTTCTTATTGTTTTAAGGCTATCAGAATTAAATTACTTTTGTCCCTTAAGTTATCGCATGAAAATTATAGCCAATACAACAGACAAAAGTAATATTTTAGAAATTGAAGATATATTAGAGCGTTTTCAAAATACGGGATCGCTTTTGGCTGATGGGGGGCGAAATCAGATTCGTATTTTTGACTTCAATGAAAAGCAGATAACAGTAAAAGCTTTTAAAATCCCCAATGCGGTTAATAAAATTGCCTACCGTTTTTTTAGAAAATCAAAAGCACAACGCTCTTTTGAATATGCATTTCGACTTTTAAAAGAAGGTATACCTACTCCTCAACCCATAGCTTATGCGGAAGATAAAACTGGAGCAGCCTTTGGCAAAAGTTTTTATTTGTCTGAATACTTGAATTATGATCTTACTTTTAGAGATCTTATTGAAAATCCCAAGTATATAGGGAATGATTCAATTTTAAAAGCATTTACAAAATTTACTTATGAAATGCATCAGAAGGGAATTCATTTTCTAGATCATTCCCCGGGTAATACCTTGATTGTTATAAAGCCAGAGGGCTATGATTTCTATTTGGTTGATCTCAATAGAATGGAGTTTAAAGATCTTGATTATAAAATAAGAATAGAAAACTTTAGAAGACTTACCCCAAAAAAAGAAATGGTTGAGGTAATGGCTAAAGAATATGCGCGATTAGCGGAGTATGATCAAGAAAAAACTCTGAATGATATGTGGAAGGCAACAGTGGATTTTCAAGAGAAATTTCAAAGAAAAAAACGTCTCAAAAAGAAACTTAAATTCTGGAAGAAATGACTTATTTCTGACCACGTCTGTAAAGCCAAAGCTTAATATAACGCATTAGTAGTGCGTAACTTTGCAAAAAGCTAATGGTAAATCCTACGACACCATCTCTAAAACCCTGCTGAATTATAAAATGCTTAAAAAAACGCCATGCAGGTTTAATAAAAAAATGATATGGGGTCAATCGATCAGTATGCTTATCATAATCACGGGCCTGCCAGTAAGCATAGCGATTTAATTTGGCGATATAATTATCGAGGCTAACATAAGTATTGTGGTAAAGTCTTTCCTTAATGAATCCTAATTTGCCAGCCGTTTGAATTTCTTCATGTACCATTTTGTCTTCATAGCTGCACATACTTTTTCTAAACAACCTTACAACCTTATCGTTCTGCCAACCACTATAGCGCACATGTCTGCCCATAAAATGGTTTTTACGATAAATCCAATAACCAGCAATTTCTTGAGGTGGATTCTGTAAGATGGCTTGAATCTCGTTCTTTAATTCTGGGGTTACTCTTTCATCGGCATCCAGTAAAAATATCCACTCGTTGCTTGCCTGAGGTATGGCCCAATTTTTTTGAGAAGCGGGATAATCAAATTTTCGTTGAAGGATTTTATCAGTGAATTTTTTCGCTATAAAAACCGTTTTATCTGTACTAAAAGAATCAACAATTAATATCTCATCTGCAAAAGCAACTGATTTTAAAGCTTCCTCAATATTATGTTCCTCATTAAAAACAGGAATTATAGACGTAATCTTCTCCATTAAGTAAAGTATGCTCAAAGCTAAAAAACTTTTTAAGAATTACTTTAACTTTGCGCATTACAATATGAAAACAAAACCAAGTATATCAATAATTATAAGTACATACAACGCTGTTGAATGGCTTAAAAAAACAATGTGGGGATATGCCGTTCAGACCAATAAGGATTTTGAACTGGTTATTGCAGATGATGGTTCTGGCGAGGAAACAATAAATACCATTAAGGATTTCCAAAAGGAATTTCCAGTTCCCATAATCCATGTATGGCAGGAAGATGAGGGATTTCAAAAATCACGTATTCTTAACAAAGCTATACTTGCTTGCAATGCCGATTACATTTTGATGAGTGATGGGGATTGTATACCCAAAAACGATTTTGTTGAAGTTCATTTAAGCTATAGGGAACCTGGATATTTTCTTTCTGGGGGATACTTTAAACTTCCTATGGACATATCAAAAAGAATAAGTCACCAAGATATAGAAGACCAAAAATGTTTTGATGTAGAATGGCTAAAAAGTCATGGATTAAAGTCCTCTTTTAAAAATAATAAGCTTACCGCTTCTGGTATGAAATCTGAAGTTCTTAATTTTATAACTCCTACCAATGCGAGTTGGAACGGACATAATTCTAGCGGTTGGAAAAAGGACATTCTTGCTGTGAACGGTTTTGATGAACGTATGCAGTATGGAGGTCAAGATCGCGAACTAGGAGAACGTTTGATGAACCGGGGAATCAAATCAAAACAGATACGTTACAGTGCGCTTTGTGTTCATCTTGATCATCCCAGAGGATATAAAACCCCAGAAACTTTAGAAAAAAACGCAGCAATTAGAAAGACCACACGCAAAAAGGGTTATTCCTACACTTATTATGGAATAGTAAAGGAAGAGAATTAATCTAAATTCTTTAAAAATTCTTTCAGTTTGTTATTAAAAAATTCTGACTTAAATTCTTGATAGAGCATTTGGGATTCTGGCTTGAGTTCCTTGATGTTTTTATTAATATAAATCTCTGGCTTGTAATTCTTGAGATGGACGGAAACATTTAAGTTATTTTGATAAGAAGCCCACGCTTCAAGGCTTATCCAAGGAGAGAAAATAGCAAATGTGGGGATGCCTAGAGCTTTTGCCATATTTATCGCCCTACCTTCATTACCTATTAGCGCATCGCAATTTGCTGTGAGAGCCATAAATTCCCTTAAACTTTTGCCGTAAACAGTTTGATGTATATGTTTTTGAGTGTTGGGTTTGCAATATGATAGGAGTTCTCTTACTTGTTCTTTTTGCTTAGGAATATAATTAAGCTGTATGTTGGCTTTTGTTTCTAAAACA
>CAXBEL010000196.1:0-8708 GCA_963974735.1 uncultured Flavobacteriaceae bacterium
ACACCGCAAAATGGGTGCTCATCAGAAATACTAAGTAATTTTTCAAAACAATCAGTTCTGAATGGAGGGTCATTATCATCTCCCCAATAAATCCAATCAGCTCCATCTTTAGTGCATAATTCCAACCCTTTGGCAGCCGCTCCAGCTGGTCCAGCATTATAGCCCATGCGAAGATATTTGATTCGAGAATCTTGAAGTCTGGAAATGGCGAAATCCGTATCAAAATTTTCAGAATTATCGATGATCCAGAGAAAATCTGGAGGATGGGATTGACTAAAGATTTTTTCAATCGTGTTCAATACAGTTTCAGAGCGATTATATGTTATTAAAAAACCACCGAATCGAATCATGAACTTGAGATCTTTAAATATTTTATAATAGTTCTGACACGGTTTTCCCACGTAAAGCATGCGACATCTTTTTTTGCAGCTTCTCCAATAAATACCCCAATTTCCGGATTCTTCTGAAGTCTTCGAATAGCAGTCAACCATCCATTTACATCATCATATTCGATCATTATTGCATTTTCACCCTCTCTTAAAACTTCATATAGCACTGGCAATTGAGACGAAATAATTACTCTTCCAGTAGCCATATATTCAAACATTTTCAATGGAGATGCAAAAGGGGATGTACTATTACCTGCTGATCCAGAAACAAAAACTTCATTTTCATAAGGCATTAACAATATATCACCAGCAAGTTGATATTTACGAACTAACTCTAGATTAACGAAACCCACAAAATGGATATTAAAAATCTCGGCGCATTTTCTCCTATAGAAAGCTACCGACTCATCATTTCCGCCAACAATGTAAAAACCAATATCAGGAGCTAACTCCGCCAAATTTATTATCAAATCAATACCTCTTCCTTTGTATAAATGACCTGTATAAACACAACAAAAATCGAACTTTATACCTAAACTATCTCGATCGTTCTTTGTCACATTTTTAACTTTTAAACTCTTTTCACTAACACCATCTGGCAAATGCAATAACTTATTTGATGAAGAGGGAAAAATATCTATTAAATGTTTCTTAAGGGCTTCAGTAATAACAATAAGACGCACCAGGAACTTAGATTTCATACATTTTTTGAAAATATTAAATCCACGCTTGTTTGACACAGGGGAATCGTGTAATTCTAGAATCGTCGGAATACGAAATAGTACGCAACCTAAAGCGACAGACAAATTTCTTGTATGAACATAATCGACCTGTTTCAACTTCAGAAAAATTGGAAAAAAAAGAAAAAACTGAAGAATACGAAAGAAATTATATCTACTGATTAGTATTTCAATAATTGGAAATTCATGTATTAGTTCATATTGTTTGAATACATCCTGATTTTTAGATAAGGTCTTATTTCTCGAAACAAATAAAAAAACTTCAACATTATCTAAGGAGACATATGAGTCACACATTTTCATAACATGTACACTATTCGCCGTCTTTGACGGTATAGTAGTGTAGGGGGCAACATAGGCTATTTTCATTTAGTTTTTTTTGTTTCCCAAATGATCCAAGGTATAACTAATCGGGAAGTAATAGCATTAAAGACCTCTAGACAGCCTATAAAAAAATACCCTAAATCTCTTCGTTTAATTCCTGCAAGTGATATTTTAACGCTCTTCATAATATCAATACCAAAAGCTGACAATTCAGCTTGAATAAACCCCTCATTCTTAATCACACTTCGATGTTTGAAATAAAAGTATAATCTCATTAATTGACTACCGAAGAAAAATCGACCTTTTTTATAACTAATAAAACAATGATAATGATCAACTACAGCATTCTCTTCGTAGACCACTTTCCAATTTTCTGCTCTAAAAGATAAATTCAAGTCTACTTCTTCATAACCACCTCGAAAAAAAGGATCATATCCACCAATAGATTTCATAGCAGACATACGCTGTCCCATGTTAAGATTGGAAAAAATAGTGGCAGTTTCGGGATTATCAACACGAGTTAAAAATCCATTTGAAGTGATAATTTGTAAGCCTTTAAAACGCATGTATTCTGGAAAACCATGATTTACAATTTTACCCGCTATCAAACCTATTTCATCATCTTTCTGAAACCTATTTATGTATGCCTCAACCCAACCAATAATTGGAATTACATCATCATCACACCATAATAAAAATTCCCCAGATGCTGCATCCACTGCTATCTGTCTTGTCTTTGCAAAACCATTCGACTTGTCACTAAATAAATAGCAAAATTCAAACTCATTTACAACGCTTTTAGTATTATCTGAAGAATCATTGTCTACGACTACAATTTCTAAGTTCGAATAACTCAGCTTTGAGACAGCCTCTAAAGTCTTTCTAAGTGACTCGGACCTATTTCTAGTGATGATAGCCACCGTAACTAATGGCCTTGGTGAAACATTCAAATTTGAGCAAAAATCCATCCGAGTTTTTTGAAATTCCCAGCTAATCTTTCCATCAAAAAATTACTAAAAATTGGATAATCTTTTCTTGATCTAAAAAAAATACCATACAAGGCAATTACAAAGATCTTGATTAATTCATTAATTAAAACAAAAAATCGAAAATTAGATTGTCTATAGGTTTTTGCAGCTTCGGATTTTAAATAGTTGGATTTACCTTTACCTATGAAAGCTCGAATGTTCCAGATAATAGTCATCTTCTCTGGTCTAACATAGTGATAAATTGAAATTTTCGGAAAGTAATAAACAAAACTGGTTTTGTTTATTTTTCTATACCGCATCTGAAATTCTGTCTCTTCGGAATATAAAATTGTGTTTTCTATCATTCCCAAGTCAGTTCTAAACCATCCTATTCTCTCAAAAACATCTTTCTTGACAACAAAATTGCATCCAATTAATGTTTCATTCTCGTTTAGATATCTAGGAATATTTCCACAGTAAAAGGAAATATACTCATCCTTATACCAATCTGGTTTATCTTTTGGATAATAAGGAAAAACTGGACCTCCAAATATATCAGGACTTTTATTAACTGAGACTTCCAAAACGTTCGCCGCCCATGTCGATGGTAAAAGAACATCATCATCAATGAATGCCACATATTCATAGGTTGACTCTAAAACCCCTCTATTTCGAGCATAGGAAAGACCAGCATTTAGTTCGACGATATATTTAAATTCTGCAAAAAAATAGGAATACAGATCTGCCACCGTTGAAGTTTCATCCTTTGAATTATTGTCGACTATAATTAATTCAAAGTCTTTATTAGTTTGATCGATAAGAGAATCTAATGTACTCTTCAAAAGATTGAAACGATTAAATGTACAAATAACGACTGAAATCACTTCTACCTTACTTTCCTACCAAGATATTTCAAGCTTTTAAAAAGTCCCTTTAAATAGAAGAAAAAACCAACTTTTCCATCGCGTATTCTCTCCAAATTATCCTTTAATCTAGCAAGTTTTTTGGTTTTTTGCCCCCAATAATCTGGCAAAATAATATCGGAAATAAAAGGTTTATCTAAATTCAGATTCAATCTTGAAAACAAAAATAAATTTTGCCTATACCAAGGATCAATACGAGAGTCATTCCAAAAAATTCTACGAAATGGATCAAAAACCTCAAATCCATGACTATTAAAAATATCAATCCAATATTTTGGCCACTGTTCATTCAAATGGTTTTGTCCATCCTGTCCTGGGACGGCAGCGGAAAAAACTACTATATCCGCGTGTAGACATAAACTGGAAACATATTCTCTTGCAGCATTAATAGACAGATGTTCAGCAACCTCCAAGGATAGTACCATATCAAACTTTCTTCCGAGATCAAATGAACATTCTAGATCTACATCTTGAAAACAATCTGGGGGAAGATATTTTGAAAGTAGACTCTTATCTATATATCCTCCATCAATACCAAAAACATCCTTAACTCCATAATTCCTAAAGACATGCAACCAAGTACCAATACCACATCCCACATCTAAAACCGATTTTGGATCTAGTAATGATAAAATGTAGGGAACTAATATCTCTGAGGCTTGAGTGTTATGAACAGATTCCGAATGTTCATATTTTAACCTACTATTGGACTTCATCTCAAATAATTCCATTTAAAAACTTTGTCTATGGATCCCATTTTTAATGGATTTGGCTTCTGTACATATTGACTATCTGAAATGTATTCGAATGTTAATGCATGTTGCTTCACATCAAAGTCAACGGAGATATCACCTAACCAAATCGAAATTTTATATATACCCGAATGTAATTCTGGACCATCGACCAACGCCTCAACTACCCCTTCCTTTGAACTTAATGGAAGACTATCACTTTTATGAAATCTAGGATTAGAACCGAAAACGGGACTACCCTCTTGATTAAATAAGACTATTCCAACAACAGGCTTTGTAATAAAGAAAGGGCTCTTATACTCTATTAAAAATCTTAAACCAGAATAAGTAGGATCAAAATCCACTTTGGTTATACTTGGCTTATTATTTTCATAATAAAAACTAACAGAATGGTTGACCTTGTATGAACCAACATACATATTAATTCCTGTTGCTATATCACCAATGAAATTTATCTTTCCTTTCTCTAATACTAAACTTGTCTTACACAACGACTTGATTGCATCCATTTGATGTGATACAAAGAGGACGGTTCTTCCTTGGTTTAAACTCACATCTTCCATTTTACCAAGGCATTTTTTCTGAAACTCGAAATCTCCAACTGCCAATACTTCATCAATGATCAATATTTCAGGCTCCAAGTGGGCAGCCACAGAAAAACCCAATCGAACCTTCATTCCAGAGGAATAAAACTTCACAGGTGTATCAATAAACTTCTCTACTCCAGAAAAATCAATAATCTCATCAAGTTTCGAATCGATTTCCCTTCGTGTCATCCCCAAAATGGTTCCATTCATATAGATATTCTCACGACCAGATAACTCTGGGTGAAAACCAGTACCAACTTCCAAAAGAGAAGCGACACGACCGTGAATTTCTATTTTGCCGGAAGTGGGATCAGTAATCTGTGATAATATTTTCAGCAAAGTAGATTTTCCTGCTCCATTCTTTCCGATGATACCCAGAACTTCCCCCTGCTTTACTTCGAAATCTAGATCTGATAATGCCCAGAAAATTGATTCGTCTTCAGCGCCAAATCGACTCATCTCACGAAGTCTTTTCAAATTGCTCCATGGAGATTTGATCAAGTTAGCAAGCTGCCCAGCTAGGGTTTCAGACTTTTTCTCCTTAAGGCCAATCCTATAACGCTTAGAAACATTCTGTACTTTAATTACACTCATTAAATTGTCTGGCTGAAAACAAATTTTTTAACATTGTAGAACAAACGGTACTTGATTTTTTTGAAAAATGAAAACTTAATAGATCTTCCATTTTCTCCGTTAATTGCGTTATAAAAGGGATATGTAGGCCAAAGTAAAATCTTCCCACCATCATATTGAAACAAATGAATTGATCTAGCATATACTCTTTCAAAAAATATAGATGAAGGTTCATCTAAAAATTTATCCATTGTAGGGAAAAGATAATTATTAATAAAATAATGGTCCAATATCATAATTCTAGTATCTACCCATGAAAATCTCCTAGAATAATTACAACAATGTATTTTATTATTAAATGTTAAATTAGAAAGGAAATGAATAAAGTTTGAAATTATATACCTTCCAGAAATTTTAATTATATTATCATATTTATTGATTAACTTCGAATTTTCAAATGCATATTTTATAATTTCAAGTTCGCCATGACCTTTTCCTTTATTACTATGATTACTTAAAAAAGTCAGATACTCAGATTCCGAAATATTGGAAATAACACTATTTATTCGTTTACTGAAATGACCTGAATTATCTATAAAAACAATCGGCAAATTAAATTTACTATAAAAAGATAATGCTAAAAAATAATCTTCTTCTCTTTCATCAATACCTTTTCTTCCAACAAAATGCCAATCCTGAGGAGAAATTGTTGAAGTTAAAAGTAATATTGAACTATTTAGCACTTTTTAGTTTAGTTATAAACAAATTAAAAAAATAAACACAAACTACACAAAAATTACTCCAGCTCAAGTATTTCATTAATAACTTTAAGTAAATATATTTTTTGCGATTAGAAAACCTAAAATCCTTTTTTTGATCTGAAATACCTTCTCCTTGAAATGTGCAAAATACCAATTCAAGATATTTTTTATTCATTTTTTTATTAAAGAAAATTTCCAAATTCATTAAATAATCTGCCCAAATTTTATAATGTAAATCATACATGCCAATCTTATTAAAAACAGATGACTTATAGATAATAGCTTGATGAGATATGTTTTTGTATAACAATTTCATTAAATTAAAAGAACCATCATATAATTTATTACTTTTAGACACAATTACATTTCCATAAACCAAATCAAATTCACTATTTTCACTTTGAACCGCAATATTTATTTGATCAAGTAGTAATTTATCCCCTGCACCCAAAAACATAAGCCAAGTCCCACTTGCCAGCCCTATTCCTTTATTCATAGCATCATAGATTCCTGAATCCTCTGAGGAAAAAAAGTTAATAGCATCCTTTGGATATTTATTTATATATACTAGTGGATTATCCCTTGATAAATTATCCATTATCAAAACTTCAAATAAGAGCGAAGTTTCCTTTGAAAAAATGCTCTTTAAAGTATGATCCAATAAAATGCCTGAATTGAAATTTGGTATAACAATAGAAAGTTCAATTCCTTCAGCCATTTTCTTTAAAAAAAATTGCATCTGCCTGCAGAATTGACCCATCATTAGGAGAATACAATTGATCGTAATTTCCCATATACTTAAATCCCAGATCACATAGTAGCGAATAAATAGAATCAAAATACTCTTGATCCTCATAAAGTTCATAAAAGGAGACTTCAACGATTAATACTGATGCTTTTTTAATAGTTTGCTTTCCTCCTAGAATCACCATTTTTTCAAATCCTTGAACATCAATTTTGATTAGCATAGGTAACTCCAGATTGATACAATTGGAGATATTATCAAGACTTTCTACTTGAATTTTAATTTTACTTTCATTTTGAGTTTGAGGAAAGTTTTCTTTGAGGAGATCCTTGGATCGCATCAGACTAGAGGAATCGGAGAAATCTTTTTGAAAGAAATCAAATTCTCCTGATTCTAAACCCAAGCCAAGATTAAAAGATTTAAACTTTAAGTCTTTGGAAAATCTATTATTTAAAATTTCAAAAATTTCCTGTATAGGCTCAAAACTGTATATAAATGCATTTGGAAAAAGCATTCTAAATTTTGAAGCAAACTGGCCCTTATTTGCACCGATATCTAAAATAGTCAGGAAATCTAGTTCAATTAGCCATTTATGGCTAGCGAAGAAACTCGAGGATTGCCCTTTAAATACAGAATCATTTGTAATAGTATATCCTAGTCTTTTAAAAAATTTATGAAGTATTTTTTTAACTGCTATAAGATTTATCTTCATGCTTAAGCACCTTTATTATAAAATAAAGCTTCGACCATAATTGAATTCAAACCAGTAAAGGCAACCTCTAAATATCCTTTTTTTATCAAGTAATTAACTAATTCATTTCTTCTCTTTCCCGTACCATTATGAGAATATTCAACTGACTCTACACAAACAATTTTTGGCAAACAATAGTAAAAATCCCAGTTTTTTAAAATCTCATAATCTAATCCCTCTGCATCAATACTCAACAAATCTATTTTGGTGAGATTTAATTCTTTAATTACTTTCTTAACCTCTTTCACTTCAATCAAACTTTTACTTTTTAATTTGTATTTATTTGAACCAGTGTCTATATATAATTTATTAAAATTCTCGTATTCATTAGTTGAAAATGTATTTAAAGTTGAATCATGAAAATTATAGTATTCAAGAACGGTATCATTAACTCCAATTCCAATATTAATATTAACATCTCTTTTTCTCTTTTTCAAAAATAATTTAAAGTTCTCAGGATTTGGTTCAATATTCACCCCAATTGATCCTTTTAAATAGAAAAAATTTGTGTTACTTAATTTCTCAGGATGATAGGCGCCAATATCAAAATAAAATGGGGTCTTTATTCCTCTAGCGGAAAAAATATAATTAATTATAAGATCTTCACCGCATTGAGAAAAAGATCTTTTACCTCCAAACTTTGTAATTTTTGATATAATTCTATTTGAAATTTTAAACATTCTTGCTTAATTAATCATACAAAATAATTCTACTATTAAAATCACCCTATTTTGATCAACGTTAAAAAATATAGCTCGCCACCAATAAAAATGCATTCTGAAACTTTAAATTTTTCTGAAATACAAACCAGTACAATAGAAAAACTACTGGTAAGAAAACGAGAAAGGTAATGGAGTTAAATAGCACTATATATTTGAGATTATCCTCCCAGGCACTCCTACCACATTAACCCCATCAGGCACATCCCGGGTTACTACAGCTCCGGCACCTATTATTACGTTATTACCTATAGACAATAGCGGCAGTATGGTTGCATTCGCTCCTATAGAAGAAAAGCTGCCCACCTTGACTCCTCCTAAGAGGATAGCGCCTGGATTTACTTCCGAGAATTCACCGATTTGTACTTCATGATGGATCTGGGCGCCAGTGTTAATCAGACAGCCTTTTCCCACCTGTGTGTTTGGTCCGATAAAGCAACCTGTGAATATATCCGCATCAGTGATAGTACTATAGG
>CAXBEL010000197.1:0-8622 GCA_963974735.1 uncultured Flavobacteriaceae bacterium
GCTAAAGGAAAACGAGAAAAAGGTATAAAGACTGAAACAGAATATACCAGAGCATATCATTCTTAATATTAAGAAGGGATTTTTTTTCCTGTTTCAGTAAATTAAGTTGAATTTTCCAGGCATTAAAATATTGTCTAAAAACCGAACTGATCCAGAAGGAATATAAACTTTGATTATATCTTGCCGTAGCTGGGTCTTCTGGGGTGGCAGCATTTAGGTGATGACCAAAGTTATGCTCTATAAAAAAGTGCATGTAGAACGAGGGGAGAAGTAGAATTTTTGCCATTGTCTTTTCTGCCGTATTTGACGATGACCCAATTCGTGAGCGACATTAATTCCATTACTGCCCAGAACAATACCTGTTGTGAGAAACAAGCCAATAAACTCGTAAATTTGTAAATTATTCTGAGTTGCTGTAAAAAGTGCATAGATCAAAATCCCATAAACAATAGGGATATTTAGGTAGAGCAAAACGGTAAACCATTTATTACTTGATTTACGTTGTCTGCCTTCATCATCAAGATTTGAAGTGTCGTGAGGAGAAATTAATTCCAAAAGAGGAATAAGACCAAAAACAAAAATAACGGTAAGATAGATAAACACCCCCCCAATTGTGATTCCCACGAAGGCTGAAAGAGGGACTAAATAGGCAGATAAATATTTAAGATCTTGCATTATGGTTTTTGTGTGAAGCCTAAAAATACTGTATTTCAGTATAATATAAAATCGTAGTTTTAGTTTAAGAAAAAGATAAAAGGTAATTTGAGTACAATAGACAAAATAGAAGCTAAGCTTGAAGCGTTTATAAGCAGGTATTATTTAAATCAATTGCTAAGGGGATTTATTTTCTTCGTGGCTATTGGTTTAAGTTATTTACTGCTAAGCCTTCTTATCGAGTATTTTTTATGGTTAAAACCCTTAGGGCGCGCGGTTTTGTTTTGGTCTTTTATCGTAGTAGAATTAGCTCTTTTAATAAAGTTTATTTTTATTCCACTTGCAAGGTTGTTAAAGCTTGCGAAGGGAATAAATCTTCGTGATGCATCAAAGATGATTGGCACTCATTTTCCAGAAGTTAGCGACAAGTTAACAAACACATTACAGTTAAAGGAACTTGACAATTCAGATTTGGCTTTAGCAAGTATCGAGCAGCGCGGTCTTGAGTTAGAGCCGATACCTTTTTCTTTAGCAATCGATTTTAAGAAAAATCTGAAATACCTCAAGTACGCGGTAATACCTGTATTAATTTTTATTGCTGTTAATTTTTCTTCTAGTGAAGAAGTTTTTGGAAGCAGTTATAAGCGCATGGTAAACTATAATACAGCTTATGAACCACCAGCTCCATTTTCTTTTTTATTTAATACTGAAAATCTAAAAGCGATAGAAAATGAGGAATTCATGATTCACGTAAATACTCAGGGAAAAATAATTCCAGATGTTGTTCAGATCAATATTGATGGCGCCAACTATTTTATGAAACAAGAAGGCAACGGAAATTTTAGTTATACAATAGAACAACCCACGAATGATGTTAAATTTTATTTTATAGGAGGGGAGGTTGTTTCACGACCATTCAACCTTGATGTTGTAAAAACGCCACTCATAACATCTTTCAGTATGCATTTGGATTATCCCAATTATACAGGTAAAGTTTCTGAAGTTGTTACAAATACAGGGAATGTTTCTGTACCCGAAGGAACAAATATCACATGGGAATTGGATGCTTTAGAAACTGAAAATATAGAATGGATAACCAGGGACACGTTATTCAATTTTGTTAAGCCCGCAAGTAAGGAGGGACTTAAATTCAATTTTAGCAAGTTTGTTTATGATAACTTAACGTATAGCATCGCCACTAGTAATGCCGATTTAAAGCGCTATGAGACCTTAGATTATAATTTAAATGTAGTGAAGGATGCTTATCCAGAAATTAGTGTTGATACCCGTAAAGACACCGTAACCGGACAACAGAATTATCATTTAGGAACAGTTTCCGATGATTATGGCATTTTTGACTTAAAACTTTATTATTACCCTGAAAATGAGAGTAATAAGTTGAAAAATTTAACGATAAATGTGGGGAAAGGAACAGTCGATCAGTTTATGGCTGCATTTCCTGATAATTTACAGCTTACGCCAGGAGTTTCATACACCTATTATTTTGAAGTTCGCGATAATGATGCTATTCATAAACATAAAAGAAGCCGATCCGACTTTTTTAATTATAAAAAACTTACTGTAGATGAATTGGAGCGTGAGCAGCTGGAGCAACAGGAGAATACAATAAATGAGTTGGACAAGTCTCTTGAAAAAATGAAACAGCAGGATGCTGACTTTGAGGAAATGAAAAAGATTCAGAAAGAGAAAGGGGAATTAAATTATAACGATCAGCAACAACTAAAAAGTTACCTGCAGCGTCAGAAAGACCAATCTGAAATGATGGAGCAGTTTTCTCAAAAGCTTAAAAAAAACTTAGAGGAATTTGATAAAAATAACGAAGAGAAAAGTGAAGATAGTGAGCGCTTGCAAGAACGTCTTAAAAGAAATGAAGAGCGGTTAAAAAAGCAGGAAAAACTTTTAGATGAACTTGAGAAACTAAGGGATAAAATAAACAAAGAAGAATTAAGTGAAAGGCTGGATAAATTATCAAAACAAAATAAAAATTCTGAAAAGAACTTAAAACAGCTTCTAGAGTTGACAAAAAGGTTTTATGTTCAGAAAAAAGCTGAGCGTATCGCTAAGGACATAAATGAACTTGGAGAAAAGCAGGAAAAGCAGGCGGATAAGAAGGAAGAAAACAATAAAGAATCTCAAGATAAATTAAATAAAGATTTTAAAGATCTTGAAAAGCAGCTTGATGAACTTGAAAAGGATAATAACAAGTTAAAAAAACCTATAGAAATCCCTAAGGATATTTCTCTGCAGGAATCTATAAAGGAATATCAGAAAGAGGCATTAGATGCTCTTAAGGAAAGCGAGGAGGAAAAGAATGACCCTAAAGGAGGAGATGAGACAGAATCCGAGCAATCTAAAAAGAATAAATCAAATGCTCAGAAGAAGCAGAAGGAGGCGGGAAAAAAGATGAAGCAATTGAGTAAGCAGATGGAGATGCAGATGATGCAATCTGGTGGTGAGCAATTGCAAGAGGATACTGAGATGCTAAGACAGATATTGGATAACCTGGTTATCTTTTCATTTAATGAAGAAGACCTTATGAATGAATTTAAGGTTATGGACAATAAGAACCCCTCATTTTCTTCCAAATTAATTAAACAAAGCAGTTTAAAAGAGAATTTTGAACATATAGATGACAGTCTCTTTGCCCTTTCTCTTAGAACTCCTCAACTAGAAGATGTTATTAACGAAGAGCTTACCAATATAGATTATAGTCTAAATCAGTCCTTAGAAAGACTTTCAGAAAATAGGGTTGCTCAGGGAACGGCTAGTCAACAATATGTTGTTACTGGCGCCAACACTCTTGCAGATATGTTGTCTGAAATCCTAAATAATATGCAACAGCAACTTTCTGGCCAAGGTCAGGGACAAGGATCAGGTCCCCAGTT
Source organism: uncultured Flavobacteriaceae bacterium (assembly GCA_963974735.1). GTDB lineage: Bacteria > Bacteroidota > Bacteroidia > Flavobacteriales > Flavobacteriaceae > Leeuwenhoekiella. Next base: position 3,561 of record CAXBEL010000197.1, read on the forward strand.
ACAGGATATCATTACTTCTCAGGAAGAATTAAATAAGCAAATGGGGAAAGGGAAAAAGGATGGTAAGGGTGAGAATGGGCAAGAATCTGGAAAAAATCCCGGTAGTGAAGGAGAAAAGGGTGAACAGGGCAGTAAGGGCTCAGAAGGTAATAAAGGAGAAGGTGAAGGAAAAGATGGTGAGAATTCAGGTAGTGGGAATCAATTGGGCAATGGTATTGATGGTCTTTCTGAAGAACAAAAAGCAGTTCAGTTTGAGATTTATAAACAGCAAGAGGAAATAAGACAGAAGTTATTACAGTTAATTAAAGAAAAGGGTCTTGGAGGAAATGCTGCTAATCTGGCAAAGGAAATGGAACGTATTGAGAATATGCTTCTGGATGGTGGTCTTGATAGTAGAGCCAGGGAACGCATGCTTAATTTAAAACATCAGTTACTTAAACTTCAAGAGGCTTCTCAAATACAAGGTCAAGAGAATAAAAGAGAATCTTCAAGGGCTAAAGAGGAGTTTATAAATACTTCAAAAAGTGTTATCACAAATGCTGCAGAATATTTTAATAATAAGGAAATATTAAATAGAGAGGCCTTGCCCTTAGAAGGGAATTATAAAACAAAAGTACAAGCATATTTTAATAAAAATGAGGATTGAGTTTAATAGCCAAAACGACTTTGAATTAGCAGACCGTGATAATTATCAATCCTGGTTAATAGATACGGCAAAGGCCGAGGGATTTACGATAGGTGAGTTGGGTTATGTTTTTTGTACCGATGAATTTCTTTGGGATATAAACCAGAAATATTTGGATCACGACACCTATACAGATATTGTCACTTTTGATTATACAGAAGGTGATATTATAAATGGTGAAATTTACATAAGTACAGAGCGTGTTGAAGAAAATGCGGTAAAATTTGGTGTTTCTTTTAAATATGAATTAACGCGTGTTATGGTTCACGGTTTGCTGCACATGAGTGGATTTGGTGACAAAACGGATGACGAAAAAACTTTAATGCGCTCAAAAGAGGATTTTTACATTTCTGCTATAAAATGACATAACCTTGTCATCCAATTTATATAGGTTATCTTTGCGCCCATTTTTGTGAATAGTAATTAAATGTTCCACGTGAAACAATGAGTTTATTTGAAGATATATATGATGTGGTAGTAGTAGGTGGGGGTCATGCGGGATGCGAGGCCGCGGCCGCAGCTGCTAATATGGGAAGTAAGACTTTACTAGTGACCATGAATCTCCAAACAATTGCTCAAATGTCTTGTAATCCGGCTATGGGCGGAATTGCAAAAGGGCAAATTGTAAGGGAAATAGATGCAATGGGTGGATATAGCGGTATAGTTTCAGACAAAACCGCAATTCAGTTTAAAATGCTTAATAAATCCAAAGGTCCTGCGATGTGGAGTCCGCGTGTGCAGAGTGACCGCATGCGCTTTGCAGAGGAATGGAGATTAATGTTAGAGCGTACGCCTAATCTTGATTTTTATCAAGAAATGGTAAGTGGTTTACTTATAGATGGAGACAAGATAAGCGGTGTTGTTACTTCCTTGGGAATTGAGATTAAGGCAAAATCAGTTGTTCTTACCAATGGTACTTTTCTAAATGGATTAATACATATTGGTGAAAAGCAATTTGGTGGTGGTAGAGCAGGAGAAAGAGCCGCAACGGGAATAACCGAACAGCTGGTTGATCTGGGTTTCGAATCTGGTAGAATGAAAACAGGAACACCTCCTCGAGTAGATGGAAGGTCTCTTGATTTTAGCAAAATGATTGTTCAGCCCGGTGATGAGAATCCCCAGAAATTTAGTTACAGTAATCAGACAAAAGCTTTAACTAAGCAAAGAGATTGCCAGATGAGCTACACCAGTCCTGAAGTTCACGATTTATTGCGTGAAGGTTTTGATCGCTCTCCAATGTTTAATGGAAGAATTAAAAGTTTAGGACCACGTTATTGTCCTTCAATAGAAGATAAGATTAATCGCTTTGCAGATAAGGATAGACATCAATTATTTGTAGAACCGGAAGGATGGGATACTGTCGAATATTATGTAAATGGTTTTTCAACTTCATTACCAGAGGATGTTCAATTTAAAGCTTTGAGGTCAGTTGCTGGTTTTGAAAATGTGAAATTTTTTAGACCTGGTTATGCAATAGAGTATGACTATTTCCCTCCAACACAGCTCACGCATACTCTAGAAACAAAAATTGTTTCGGGACTTTATTTCGCAGGGCAAATCAATGGAACAACAGGTTATGAAGAAGCGGCTTCTCAAGGTCTCGTTGCTGGAATAAATGCAAGTTTAAAGGTCCACGAAAAGGAACCATTTATCCTTAAGCGTAATGAAGCTTATATAGGTGTTCTTGTAGATGATTTAATAACTAAAGGAACTGAAGAGCCTTACAGAATGTTTACCTCTAGGGCAGAATATAGGACTTTGCTTAGACAAGATAATGCGGACATGCGTCTTACCCCGCGATCATTTAAAATTGGTTTGGCTGGAGAAGAAAGGTTGAAAGCAATGGAAAAGAAAAGACAGGAATCTGAAGACTTTGTTCAGTTTTTTAAAAAAACAAGTTTAGATCCGGTCGAGGCTAATCCTGTTTTGGAAGGGAAAAACTCTTCAAACATGAAACAGTCTGACAAAATGTTTAAAATCTTTAGTCGTCCTCAAATAACTTTAGAGGATATGTTGACCTTTAAAGACGTTAAGGAATATGTTGAAAATAACGGACTAGGCCAGGAAGTTTTAGAGCAAGCAGAAATTCAGGTTAAGTATGCCGGCTATATAGATAAAGAAAAGGCAAATGCAGACAAATTAAATAGGCTAGAGAACATTAAGATTCCAAAGAACTTTGACTACACCAAATTAAAATCGCTTTCCTATGAAGCCAGAGAGAAATTGACAGAAATAGAACCAGCTACTATTTCTCAAGCTTCACGCATTAGCGGAGTTTCTCCAAGTGATATTTCTGTAATGTTAGTCTATATGGGGCGCTAATTTTCTTTCATGTTCCACGTGGAACCTCTTTCAATTTTTAATTACATGTCAAAAAATGAATATCAAAAAATGGTTGTTAAAGATTACTCTGTAACAGGAGAAAACTTTGAAATTATTTATGATGACAATCTTGAAATGTGGAAAACAGAACCAGCTCCTTCCGAAGAGAATTTGGGGCGGTATTATGAGAGTGAAAATTATATTTCCCATACGGATTCTAAGAAAAGCTTAATTGATAAAATTTATCAATGGGTGAGAATTTATATGCTTCAAAAAAAGTTGAAGCTTGTACAAAAATATCAGACTAGCGGTTCAATTTTAGATATTGGTGCAGGAACTGGAGATTTTTTAAAAACCGCATTAAGTAGTGGGTGGAATGTGAATGGTGTTGAACCAAATCCACAGGCGAGAAAAATTGCGGGTAGGAAAGGAATCAATTTGGATGATCAACTTTTTAGTGTGGCCTCAAAAAAATTTGATGTTATTACTATGTGGCATGTTTTAGAACATGTTTTAGATTTAAAAAAACATATTGAGTGGCTAAAAAATCATTTAAGAGAGGAAGGAACTTTATTTGTAGCAGTTCCAAACTATAAATCTTACGATTCCCAAAAATACAAGCATTTTTGGGCGGCTTATGATGTTCCACGTCACCTTCACCATTTTTCACAACATTCCATCAAAAAATTATTTGCTCATCAGAATTTGGAAGTTGTAGATATCCAACCTATGATTTTTGATGCTTATTATGTATCTCTTCTTTCAGAAAAATATAAAAAATCTAAGTTTCCTTTTTTTAAAGCAATAATTTCCGGAACAGTATCAAATTTGAAGGCTACTCAAACCTCGGAGTATTCTTCCCTTATTTATATCATTAAACATAAGAAAAACTCATTTTAAAGACGTCTACGACGCTTTTAGAAGCTGGAGCCATAATCAACAAAGGAAATTAACAGAAACTAGCTTAAAGCAGCTTGTTTAAATCTTCTTTCAATCAACTTTAATTATAGGAGTGTGATTCGGCATAAACACATCTTATATCTTACATTTTTAATGTTTTTAGTCAAACAATTGATTTGACTTTATACTTTTGCACCAAATCTTAAATAGAAATGAAAAAAGGAATAATCTTAATTTTTACGGCAATTCTAGCCATAAGTTGCAACCAACAAAAAACGGGTTTCGTTAACACAGAAAAAATTGTAAAGGAGTATAAGGAAATGGCCGTCGCTCAAAAAAAATATGGAAAGCTTAATGATGAGATGATGGGTGATCTGGAGCGCAAGGCACAATCTTATCAAATCAAGTTGGATCTTTATCAAAAAAATGTTTCAACAATGAGTCGTTCGGAACGTGAACAGAAAGAGGAAGAGCTTATGACATTGCGTCAAGGACTTCAACAGGAGCAACAAGGAAGAAGTCGTCAACTACAACAGGAAAGCCAAGGGGCTATAGACTCTATTATCCAAAAAGTGAAAGATCACGTTAAGGATTATGGAGAGGAAAATGGATATAGCTACATTTATGGACAGAATGATGCTGGTAGTGTAATGTACGGTAAGGAAGACCTAGACCTAACCGATGAAATTCTTAAAGAATTAAATGAAGGATATACAGTAAAAGATACGGTTAATTAAATGACCTTCTATAATGAAAACCTCGCAAGTTGCGGGGTTTTTTTATGACTTCTTGTGAAGTAGACGAGTGAGCTTAATGGAAAGATCTGTTAGAATAATTTTTGCATTGCCATTTCTTTCAATGTGATAGCTGGCTTCTTGAAGTTCTTTTACAATCTCTAAAATATTGTTGCCGTGTATAAATGGAGCAAATTTTGAAAGTTCAAACTTCGTCACGGGTTCGAGATAAACAAGATCATCAGCTTTATAATTTAAAAGCAATGCCTGACGGAAGAAGTCAACACAATAATTTAAAAAGCTTTTTTGAGTTTCCCTCCCCATTTTTGCAATACTCTCACTCCATGCAATTAGTTCGATAATCGCTTTTTTATTGCCCTTCGCTTTAAATGCAGCACGTACCCAAGCGATAAACCAAATT
>CAXBEL010000198.1:0-8422 GCA_963974735.1 uncultured Flavobacteriaceae bacterium
CTTTTCTCAAATAATTCGAAATATTTTTTACAACCCCTATAAATGAACAACTTACCAGTAAAAATAATTTGCAGAAGCAAATGAATTACGTTTTTGTAACCATATAGAGGAGTTAATGCTTCACTTCGGCTTTGCTTAAAATAACAATACTACACCCGGAGCTTCTACTTATTATTGTCCAGTTCAAGCAATATCTGTAGATGCTGGAATTCATAAATAAGAAAAGGAGTACTATTGGAACCTTAGAAACTACTCTATTCGTTAGGCAGATTTTTAGAAAACAAAGCAAATAGATGAGTTTTTTCTATAAATGGAATATCAAGAACGTCAAATAAAAGTAAGACTTCCGCTAAATTGAAATATAATTAAAAGAAAGGATGGATTAGAATTCTCCTTATTTTTATAAAAAGAAATTCCAAACTACTCCAAAACGGATATTAAAGTCTCTATATGGATAACCTGGAGCACTAAAAAAATCATTCCCTGTGTAAGGAGAATTGAAATGTTCGGCTATGAAAAATATACGAGTTTGACGAACTTTCATATTAAAGAACAGATCGAGTAAAGGAAAACCCCCTAGCTCCTGATCATTCTGAACATAAAATTCAGCCAGAACGGGATCATAAGCATTCATGTTATATTTAGTAAAGTACTTAAATGTAACTCCTGTCTGTATAAAAAGTGCTTTATCAAACCATCTGTCTGTATAATAAAGTGAATTACGTGTAACTAATTCTGGCACATTAAAAACATTCTGACCACTGCTTACATTCTGATAGGCTATGGTATTATCAAGCCCAAAATTACGCCAGTGAAGATCCTTATTCACTTTGATCTTTAAATAACTTACCGTCTCATTAGATTGAAAAGAATTGATCAAGTCATCTGACGGATCTATTGCAAAGTATGCATAGTCATCTATATTAGTAAAGGAAGCAGATGCATCAACATATTTCTCTGACTGCACTTTAAACTCTAAGGTATTTGTCTTTACATTATTATAGGATGGCTCATTAAACCAATTATAATTAGAATAACTGCTCTGATATAGTAAATGGTTGTAGTTAGCGGGACGCGAATTTGATTTAAGAGATGCTTCAAAAGAAGCTTCATCGTCTATTGTATATCCTGCCGTACCTCTAAAATTGAATCCGCTGAAATCACCAGAGATGTTGGCCTCCACCTTCCCATCCAGTTCAAATCCTCCAAGTTTATTTTTATAGCCTGCTCCAGCCGCAAAAATATTTCCCTGAATTTTATTAGGAATACGCTCATCTTCTCTAATAAGAACAGAATTGTAGCCATAATCATAAAAACTATGATTCGCTTGAATTGTTAAAGCGCCCAAGGTTTTATTACTATAAGTTACATATACCTTATTATTAAAGTCTTCTAGATCCACCCTATCCTTTAAATTATTTGTAACAAAAGACTCCCCAAATAAGGGGGAAGGCCTATCCTGTCTATATTCAAAAAACTTATCTTTAAAGGGTTTTATATAAATCAATTTTACGACTTAATTGATCAAAGTATCCCTTTGATCAATTAAGTCGTAAAATTGATTTATATAAAACCGCTGGCCATCTAGAATACTTTCTGCATTCTCAAAGTTAACTCCAAGTCGAGAACGATCATCAAATTCAGGATCTTCTGTTACAAAATTAGTAATAGCCTGCTCATCTAAACCTCCATTTTCTTGGTTAAGCAAATCCTGCGCGACATAATGTGCTTTTACCTGATAACGATCATTTTTTGTCCTGTAAGAAAAAGCAAATCTAAAATTACCGGTACTGGTAAGAATGTGTTGGTACTTTCCCAAACTACGCAGTCCTTTATATGCAATAGAAAAATTGAATCTTCTCGAAGTATTCATAGTAAAGAAAGCGTCCAGGTTTTGACCTTGTTCAAAAACACTTTTATAATAAAGATCTGTTAATGGTGTTGGGACTTCATAATAGAAAATATCTTCCACTTCCATATAATTGAAATGCCTCGCCCTAGCTCCAAAAAGTGGTTTTATGTCTTCATCATCAAAATTTTCAACAAGAGTATTATAGGTCTGCCCAGTATTGGAAAAAGGCAATAGATCAAAATTATCTTTGCGCAGATAATTGTATTTATAAAGTTTCTGAATATTTAGTGTAGTATCGACTAAAGTTGTGTCGTTTTCTATCGAAATAATTTTGTAATCGCTTATAGGAGGCCTCTCCTTTTTATCTGCGTTTGCAGATTGTCTTAAAGTACTTGAGTTCTCATTGGTAGAAAATCGTTGCTCATTCCCATCATTATTTTGAATCTGTTTTTCCGACTTTGAAACTTCAGGTCTAACTGGCTTATCTTGAGCAAATGAAAATGCCACAATAAAAAAGGCAAATAGACTTGCCAACAGGTAACGCATAACTTTAATTTAATCCCGACAAAGGTAATCTTTTTGACTGTTTATCATTCTTGTGAATCCTCACTTTAAAGCATAACGCCAGATGTATTATTTTATTGGTATTAGCTCTTATATGAATGAAGAAACCACCTTTGTTCAAGGTGGTTTCTCTTGGTTAATCCAAATAAATTATAACATGAATAATTTATAAGGTCCTTTTATTAGTTTACATCCCAGAAAACAGGAGTGTCTAAATTATCTCCTCCTATTGCTGAAGAAGCTGCATTATAACCTGTTCCATTAAGATTTTGCTCAATTACAGGATACGTAAATCGTTTTGGAACCTCATCAAATTCTGAGCCTTCTGGCGCTTGAAGTTGCGGATAATCCAAACGTCTAAACTCCGTCCATGCTTCAAATCCCCTATTATATAGTGCTATCCATTTTTGAGTTCCAATTTTCTGACGAAAATCTCCTGCAGCAGTAGCATAAGCCACCTCTGGTTCTGCCAAGTATGCTGCAGCATCTGCATCGCTTACTCCCCAATAGTCTAAACTTAAAGAAATGGCATCTGTATAGTACGTAGATGCTCTACCAGATATAAACCCACGTTCTACAGCTTCAGCAAGTAAAAAATTAGTTTCAGCTGCATCAAAAATAACCCCTTCTAAATCTGGAGTGAAAAACAGATCTCCTATATGAGAATAATCATCGTAGCTAACAGTACTTCCGTAAGGCGCTCCAAGATAATCTCCATCTACAGGGTCTGCAAAAAACACATCGCTTCTAGGATCATCCAGATCATTAAGTGTATTAACAAAAGTATCTGCAGGTACAAAGTCTCTACGATTACTTTGAACTAGATCAACCCAAAGTGGATTTGTATTAGGTGTGGCAGAAAAATATTGCACAGAGGCATTCTGGCTATTTTCAAGAATCACATCTGAAGAAGCTTCAGAAACCATAGTTGCAGCCAGTGTTGCATCTACATCTGCAATACGCATACCTAAACGCAATTTAATAGAATTACCAAAAGTCACCCAACTGGCAGTATCACCTTCATATATTATATCTTGAGCACCAAAGCTTTCAAAATCAGGACTCATAGTATTTAAAGCGTCATCCAATCTGGTAATTATATCCATATAAATAGCTTCATCATCATCATAAGCTGGATTTATATTATCAATATCAAAAGCTTCAGAATAAGGTATATCGCCAAAAGTGTCTACTAATATCTGAGTTGCTAGAACCCTTTGAATCTCTATTATGGCTAACTTATTATTCTTTATATTAGTATCCTCTTCAAATTGAGCCGGTGTTACCTGGATAATTTCCTGAGCAGAAATGCGGTCATAAGCTTCATTTAAATCTTGTAATACATCTCTGTACAAAATATTCCAATGTGTTTCTGCAATAGATCGAGTTACTATATCATAGCGTGCTTCATCCACATAGGTAGCCTCTCCCCATTGTTGGGCAAATAACCTAAAAACATTTCTATTAACATTTGTATTGACCAATTGATCAACTAAATTACGCTGTCCATTAGACATTAAAGTTTCACCAGGGACATCTGTAAATGCCTTTTCATTTTCATTAAGGTCATCCAGATCATCTGAGCATTGAGCAAAGACTAATCCCAGACATATAAATATTATTTTTTTCATCATAGTTCTTTGATTTTTCAATTAAAATTGGAGATTAACATTAAGCCCGAAGTCTCTAGTTGTGGGTAAAACCCCACTCTGATATCCTTGAAGATTACCAGAACTTAATCCCGCTTCAGGATCTGCATAAGGCAAATTTTTGTGAATTATCCACAGGTTAGAACCGGTCAAAGTAAATCTTGCATTTGTGAAAAAGGTGTTTTCTAAAAACCTTCCTGGCAGCGTATAGCTAATTGCCACTTCCCTCAGCTTCACATAAGATCCATCATAAATAAATTCTGCATTGGGAAATGTCTGATATCCATATACTCCAAAAGAACTTACATCTACTCGGGTATTGTTAGGCGCGCCTGCCTGGGTAACTCCATCAAATATAACTCCGCCTCCGTTTGCAATAGTATTACGACGCGGGTTTCCCAAATCGTTAGGGCCTACGGTATTGGGGTATAGACCCGTTGCCTGACCATAATATTGATCGAGCGAGAACACATCTCCTCCCTGTTTTACATCTATTAAGAAACTAAGACTTAGATTTTTATAAGTAAAGCTATTGAAAATACCACCTGTCCAATCTGGATTTACATCTCCTATCACATTATTAGAACCTGGGGTATTTAAATAAATTCCGTCATCTCCCACAATTCTATTCCCATCATTATCATAAAGGAAATCAGTCCCTTTAATCACTCCATAAGGTTCTCCCACAGATGCATTTAAAGTAACGCCACCCTGAAATTCTCCTAAAACCAAATTATCTGTACCCTCGAATAAAGAAAGTAATTCATTTTCATTTTTCGCCCAGTTGACCCGCACATTCCACTCAAAATCATCCGTTTGAATAGGAGTACCATTTAAGGCTACCTCTATACCTTTATTCTCCAGTTCACCAGAGTTTACCACTTTTGTAGTATAGCCCGTTGAGCCAGATACACGAACTGGTAAAACTTGGTTCTTGGTATTTGTTTTGTACAAGGAAACGTCTAAACCAAGTCTATTATTTAAGAAGTCCAGCTCTAAACCTGCTTCGTAACTATTAAGTCGTTCTTCCTTTAATTCAGGATTTCTTTTTCGATCTGAAACCGAAAACAGAACTGCATCACCAAATGGTGTTGGTTTTGCAAAAACATCCTGTAATTGTGCAAATTCGCCACCAGTACCTACTTCGGCATAATTCAATCTAATTTTACCAAAGCTCAACCAATCTAGATCAAGGTCATTTGAAAATACATAACTACCAGTAACGGATGGATAGTAATACGAATTGTTATCTTCTGGCAATGTTGAATTAACATCTCTTCTTAATGTCCCTTCTAAAAATAACTTATTCCAGAATCCAAAACTTGCTTGCGCATAAACCCCATCTACACCTATTTCTTCCTCTTGCTCAATAGGCGCTTCTATTGGGTTCTGAGAGTTTTGTAAAGAAAAAACTCCTGGTACTGCAAGACCACCATTAGTTATAGCGTAAATAGAATTTATTTTATTTCTTCTAATATTAGTACCTAAAATACCATTAAAGCTAATATCGTCTGTGATATCTGTATCAAAATTAAGAATCAGATCGTAGTTGTATTCTCTAAAAGTCCTATTAAATCTAGAATATTTAGAAACTGGATTACTACCTGTCGCCGTACGCTCCTCCTGAAACTCATCATAAGAATCCATAGTAACACGTCCTAGAATATTAAACCAGTCTGCTACGTCATAAGAAAGCGCTACATTACCATAAACACGATTACGCTCATCATTCTGAAAATTCTCATATCTTATAAAATAAGGGTTATCCCAAAAGATAGGTGTAGAATTAGAAGCTGAAGTATAGTTCCAAGTATAGTTTTGTCCCGTACGCTCGTAAGCTCTTCTTTGATCTTCGAAATTCACATTGGTCTGTGCCCACTGTCTAAAATTAGACAAGATATTATCTGAATATCCAGTTCCATTTCTACCCAGTGTTTTTTGGTTTATAAAATTGATATTAGTAGAAACAGTCAAATTATCACTAAAATCGTGTGCTCCACTAAAATTGATTGTATTCTTGTTTTGCTCACTGTTAGGCATTATACCTTCAGCATCAAATTTTGAATAGTTTAATCTAAATGAAGATTGTTCTGTTCCTCCGGATACAGCTACACTATTTGTAAGAGTGATGGCGTCTTCAAAGAAAGAGATCGGTCCATCTTTACCTGCAAACTTCCAAGGAGTGGCTGTATTGAAATTTGGCGATGTAGGATCAAAAAATGCGTCCCATTGATACACCATTTGATTATTGAAGGCTGGTCCATAAGAAGCATCTTCAGATAATGGTGTTATAAGATCAGTATTTCCATCCCCATCAATATCTCCCGTAAACCATCGATCACCCGGGCCTGAGTAGAAATCCCCATAACCGGCTCCATATTGATCCTGATATGTTGGAAATGTCTTTTTATTAACCTTCCCTATCTGTACACCTGAATTAATAGTAACACCAAGGCCTTCACCTTTATTTCCTTTTTTGGTAGTTATTATGATCGCTCCATTAGATGCCCTATTCCCATATAATGCAGTTGCTGCCGCACCCTTAAGTACGTTAACAGATGCAATATTCTCCGGGTTAATATCTGAAGCGGCATTACCGTAATCAAAACCGGCACCTGCCTGCGTTTGGCTGGCACTATTAGTATTGGAATTATCTATAACAACCCCATCTACAACAAATAGGGCTTGATTGTTCCCGGTAAGAGAATTAGTACCACGCAGAATAACATTTGTAGAACCACCTAAATTGTTATTACGTCTTATCTGTAACCCAGAAATCCTTCCAGAAAGAGAGTTGGCAACATTTCCTCCGGCGGTTACCGTACTTACCTCATCTCCAGAGACCTGCTCCGTAGCATAACCCAACGTTTTCTTTTCTCTACTTATACCTAAGGCGGTAACCACAACTTCCTCTAAGGCTTGCCCCGCCTGTAAAGAAACATTTACAGTATTTTCTGCGCCCACTACCACTTCCTGTTCTGCAAATCCTACATAAGTAAACACAAGTGATTGTCCTACAGAAGCCGTTATGGAATAATTACCATCAAAATCTGTTTGAGTCCCATTTGATGTTCCTTTTACTATAATATTCACACCAGGTAAAGGAACATTTGATCCATCGGTCACTGTTCCTGTAATTTGCTTTTCTTGAGCTGTCACTAACTGAACCGCAGTAACAGTGAATAACATTAAAAGAAGTTTAATTTTTTGTCTCATACATTAATTTTTAGTTAAGCATAGACAAAATTTGAACATATTGTTTTTAATAATCAAAAAACGATGTTAAAGAAAAAACAGGATGTGTTAATTAACAATAGTAATACAATGTGCATAATATTGTTTAATAATAGAATCGAAATGAGTATTTATTTAATAAAGTGTAATAAAAAATCGATACAGCACATTATTTTAAATGATTAATTTTTCATTCTTAAATTGAAATTTCAAGCCTTAAGAACAAAAACCACCTCTGTCGAGGTGGTTTTTTAAATTCAACCAATGATAATTTTAGTAACCGGGATTTTGTTCTAATGCAGGTACCAAATCTATTGAATTTTGCGGTATGGGAAAGATTGTTCTATCTGCCCCAAATGCTCCTGCTGACTCATTTCCTAATCCCACACGCAGACCTCTTTCGTTTCTTAACAAATCAATGCGCCGGTGACCGCCTTCAAATGCCAATTCTTTTCTACGTTCTATTAATATTCTATCAATATCAACCACTGCAACCGGAGACAAACCTGCTCGATCTCTTAAAATGTTGATATCGTTGAGCGGAGTAGCACCTATTGAAGTACCATTTTTAAAATTTGCTTCTGCTCTTATTAAATACATTTCAGTAACTCTTATAATCGGTGCATTATCGGCATTATTAACGCCGTCGTCAAATTTTGTCGAGAAAACAGAATTTACCTGTGCTGCATCCTGGCCCATCTGGGTAAGACTAGAAAACCTAAGATCATCTGGTTCTTCATTATAAGCATCTATTAGATTTTGACTAAAAGGAGCATCCCCTCTACCTTCTGGTTGAGGATTTGTTAAACCTCCATAACCTTCATTACTATTTTGACTATCCTGAGGTGTATTTATAATGGTAAAAACATCCTCTGATGTAAGACCGTTATAAAAAGAGTAATCCCCAGCTAACTCATATAAATCTGAATTTAAAACATCAGTGGCAAGTTGTGCTGCACTTGCATAATTTTCCCTATAAAGATCTAATCGTGCCATTAAAGCCATAGCGGCACCAGAAGTCGCTCTAGAACGCGTATCTGCATTGGTAGCATATGAAGCAGGAAGGCCATTTATTGCTATTGTCAAATCTGACTGAATCTGAGCATATACTTCATTTAAAGTA
>CAXBEL010000199.1:0-8379 GCA_963974735.1 uncultured Flavobacteriaceae bacterium
GAGCAACCCGTATATTCTTTTGTTAAGCACAACCGCACTAAAGATGTGGTAATCACCCATCCCAGAAAAGTTGTTATTGTAGAAGGTATCTTGATACTTACGCATCCTGAAATACGGGATTTATTTGATATTAAGATTTTTGTACACGCAGATTCTGATGAAAGACTTATAAGAAGACTTAAACGTGATATTGCAGAACGCGGTCGGGATCTGGATGAAGTACTAAACAGGTATCAAACCACGTTAAAACCTATGCATCAACAGTTTATTGAACCTACAAAGGAGTTTGCAGATCTAATAATCCCAAATAACAGGTACAATACTGTTGCCATTGATATTGTGCGTACCATTATAAATCAACGTTTATTATAGGCTATGGGATTAAAAAAACTTAGGGAAAAAAGATGGTTCAAAATTGTGAGCAATAAGTACATGCTCATTTTGATCATTTTTGCCGTGTGGATGATTTTTTTTGATACAAATTCCTGGTTCATCCATAGCGAATTAAATGGGGAGATTAAAAAACTGGAAGGAAATAAAGAATATTTTAAGAAGGAAATTCGAACCGATCGGGAGCAAATTAAAAACCTCAATGATAATGAAGAGCTAGAGCGATTTGCAAGAGAGGAATATTATATGAAAAAGGATGGAGAAGAAATCTACATCATAGAATACGAAGACAGCTTAAAAAATGATAATGACGATGGATAAAAAACTATTTTCGGAATTTGATCCAGTTAGTGCCAAAGCTTTTAAGCAAAAGATACAATTTGATCTAAAAGGTGCAGATTACAACGAAAAATTAGTCTGGCACTCTAATGAAGGAATTGACGTTAAACCATTTTATCACGCGGAGGATATAAAGAAGAGCCTTTCTATCCCCGGACAGCCTGAAAACTGGAAAATAGGTGAAGAAATTTTTATATTGGAAGCAAAAGCTTCAGCTGAAAGTGCTAATGAAGCTATAGAAAAAGGAGCTGAATCTATTTTATTTAAAGCTGAAAAACCTTTTGATATAGATGTACTTTTTGATAAACTGCAATACAAACAATTCAAATTATATTTTGATCTGCAGTTTCTCGATACAGATTTTTACTTTAATCTTTTAGCACAGGCAAAACAACTCGAATTTTTAATTTCAATTAATCTCGATATCGTTGGAAATCTAGCACTGACGGGAAATTGGTTTAATAATCTTGAAGCAGACCATAAAGCAATTGATGATATTATTTCTTCAGAAAAAAATCTCCAAACACTTTCTGTTGATACCAGCTTATATCAAAATGCGGGTGCATTTATTACTCAGCAACTTGCCTATGGTTTAGCTCATGTAAATGAATATTTAAATCATTATGGAGGTAAATTAACAAACACTCAAATCACTTTTAAAGTGGCTATTGGTTCCAATTACTTTTTTGAAATTGCCAAAATAAGAGCGTTACGCTTACTTTATGCATCTTTAGCTAAAGAATATCAATTACCCGAAACTTGTGAAATAATTGCCTTTCCTTCAAAACGGAATAAGGTTATTTATGACTACAATACAAACATGCTTCGCACCACTACTGAGTGTATGAGTGCAATCTTAGGTGGAGCAGATAGTATAATCAATCTACCCTACGACGCACTTTATCATAAAACCAATGATTTTGGTCAACGTATTTCGCGCAATCAATTACTCATACTAAAAGAAGAAAGTTACTTTGATATGGTTTCAAATCCTGCAGAAGGATCCTATTATATTGAAAGCCTGACGTCTCAACTTGCTGAGAAAGCTTTGGATATTTTAAAAGAAATAGAGGCTGGCGGAGGTTTTCTAAAGCAGTTAAAAGAGGGAATTCTACAGAAAAAGATAAAGGAAAGTGCAAATAAGGAGCAGGAACAATTTGATAAAGGAATCAAAATCTTACTCGGCACCAATAAGCATCCTAATCTGGAGGATAAAATGAAGGGGGATTTAGAACTTTATCCTTTTGTGAAAATCAAACCGAGAAAAACTTTATTAGAACCGATCATACCTAAAAGATTGGCTGAAAATTTAGAGAAACAACGTCTGGAAAATGAATAAAAAAAATACCTCACTAATTTTTTTTTCACTTCTATTCTTATTTGCGCTTCTTACTTCTAGTAATTCACCGAAATTAGAATATAAATATAGTGCTCAGGCATACGATATTACTTGCGATGAGATAGATCAAAAATTACTTAAAGAAGCTCTGTATTCTTTTGAAGATGATATTCAGAATAAATATACCCCCAAATACACAAACACCTTTGAAGCTTATAGACAGTACTTATTTGTTGGAATGAGTGGTAAAGCTCCTTATAGTGAAATAGCTTCAGAACATTCGTTGCAGATAATGCAGGAATTGAAAAAGCAAGATGAACTTTGGATTCACGATTTAACAGCTCAAAAAATCCGTCTAAACTATAGACATCCACTTATTGCTTGTCTCATAGAAAACTTCACCAATGAGGATTTAAAAATGACCATTAAAGCTCTAGATGAAAATAATGCTTTAAATACAGAGATTCTGGATTCCAGAATGAAAAGTCTAGTCAAGGTGATGCAAACAGATAAGTATCTGGCAACTTATGTTGCACTGGATTCTTATTATGGAAGACTTTATGATTTAAAAATAGAAGATCTAAACAAAGAAAATTAAGAGAATTTGATTTTTTGAATAAATCAATGATTAAATTATTGAAGAATAAAATCCCATTTTCGAAGAATAAGAAAATTCATTTATGCGTAAAAATCTTCAACATCTTACAATAAGTCCAGTTACTGAAAAACAAAATTTGAATACAGATTTTTCAGAAACGGCTGAAGAAATTAAAATCAAAAAACAGTATTCTCCAGATGATGTGAGCAATCTTGAGCATTTAAATTTCGTGGCAGGTTTGCCTCCTTATTTACGTGGCCCATACAGTACAATGTATGTTCGCAGACCTTGGACTATTAGGCAATATGCTGGTTTCTCTACAGCAGAAGATAGTAATGCTTTTTACCGTCGCAATCTCGAAGCTGGGCAAAAAGGACTATCAGTAGCATTTGATCTCGCTACGCACAGAGGTTATGACAGCGATCACGAACGCGTAGAAGGAGATGTAGGTAAGGCCGGCGTTGCAATTGACTCTATTGAGGATATGAAAATCCTTTTTGATCAAATTCCTCTGGATAAGATGTCTGTGTCTATGACTATGAATGGGGCAGTATTGCCCATAATGGCCTTTTATATTGTTGCCGCAGAAGAACAAGGTGTAAAACCTGAATTGCTCTCTGGAACTATTCAAAATGATATATTAAAGGAGTTTATGGTAAGGAATACCTACATCTACCCTCCTACTCCTTCTATGCGCATTATTTCAGATATTTTTGAATATACATCAGCGCATATGCCCAAATTTAATTCCATTTCCATTTCAGGATATCATATGCAGGAAGCTGGAGCTACTTGTGATATTGAGCTTGCGTATACATTAGCAGATGGTTTAGAATATGTTCGCACAGGTATAGCAGCTGGTATGGACATCGATACTTTTGCCCCGCGTCTATCATTTTTCTGGGCAATAGGGATGAATCATTTTATGGAAATTGCTAAAATGCGTGCCGCACGTATGCTTTGGGCTAAATTGGTAAAACAATTTAATCCTAAAAATGAAAAATCCCTTTCATTAAGAACACATTGTCAGACAAGTGGTTGGAGCCTTACTGAGCAGGACCCTTTTAATAATGTAGCCCGAACTTGTATAGAAGCTTCTGCAGCAGTTTTTGGAGGGACGCAAAGTCTACATACTAATGCACTTGACGAGGCTATTGCCCTACCAACAGATTTCTCTGCCCGTATTGCTCGTAATACGCAAATATATCTGCAAGAGGAAACTGAAATCACAAAAACAGTTGACCCGTGGGCAGGAAGTTATTATGTAGAGAGCCTGACCCATGAGATTGCGCAAAAAGCGTGGAGCCTTATTGAGGAAGTAGAAGAATTGGGCGGAATGACAAAGGCGATAGAAAAAGGAATCCCAAAATTACGAATAGAAGAAGCTGCTGCTCGTAAACAAGCACGTATAGATAGCAATCAAGATGTGATTATAGGTGTTAATAAATACCGAATGGACAAAGAAGACCATTTGCAAATTCTTGAAGTAGATAACGCAAAGGTTAGAGAATCCCAACTTAAAAGGATTGAGTCAGTCAAAACTTCAAGAAATGTTGAGAAAGTTGCAAAATCTTTGAGTAAATTAACTGAAAGTGCAAGAAGTGGTACTGGCAATCTATTAGCCTTAGCGGTGGAAGCTGCTCGAGAACGAGCCACTTTAGGTGAAATTTCGCACGCACTGGAAGAAGTTTATGGCAGATATAAAGCACAGATTAAATCATTTAGCGGCGTGTATAGCAAAGAAATAAAGAAAGATGCTTCTTTTGAAAAAGCAAAAGAAATAGCAAATAAGTTCGCTGAACTTGAAGGTAGACGTCCCCGTATAATGATTGCAAAAATGGGTCAGGACGGTCACGATCGCGGTGCAAAAGTTGTAGCTACCGGCTATGCAGATGTAGGTTTTGATGTGGATATAGGTCCATTATTTCAAACTCCTAAAGAAGCGGCCCAACAAGCGATGGAAAACGACGTCCATATATTAGGAATCTCCTCTTTAGCTGGTGGACATAAAACATTAGTGCCTCAGGTTATCCGGGAACTTAAAAAATTAGATCGGGAGGATATAATGGTAATTGTTGGTGGTGTAGTACCCCAGCAGGATTATCAATTTTTGTTTGATGCCGGTGCGGTAGCTGTTTTTGGTCCAGGGACTAAAATTAGTGAAGCAGCAATCTCGATTTTAGAAGTTCTATTACAAACTTTCGAATAAATAAAAATCAACAACATAATATGAGCTATACAGATAAAATGCTTCGTGACGATGCCTTAAAAGGAAAAACAATCGTTGTTACAGGAGGAGGAAGTGGATTGGGTAAAGCAATGACAAAATATTTTCTTGAACTCGGCGCGCAAGTAGTTATTTCTTCACGTAACCTAGAAAAGCTACAAAACACGGCTAAAGAGCTGGAAGAACAAACTGGAGGTAAAGTTTTACCCGTACAATGCGATGTGCGTAATTACGATGAAGTTGAAGCCATGCGGGATGCTTCTATAGATGCTTTTGGAAAGGTAGATGTGCTATTGAACAATGCAGCAGGCAATTTCATTTCGCCAACTGAACGGCTTTCTGCAAATGCTTTTGATGTAATCATTGATATTGTTTTAAAGGGAAGTAAAAACTGTACGCTGGCTTTTGGTAAACATTGGATTGACACTAAACAGAAAAACTCCACTATGCTCAATATTGTTACCACCTACGCTTGGACAGGTTCAGCCTATGTCGTGCCAAGTGCAACTGCAAAAGCTGGCGTATTGGCAATGACCAGATCATTAGCAGTAGAATGGGCAAAATACGGTATTCGTTCTAATGCGATTGCTCCCGGTCCTTTCCCAACTAAAGGTGCGTGGGACAGATTGCTGCCGGGAGATTTAAAAGATAAGTTCGATCTTTCTAAAAAAGTGCCTTTGCGCCGTGTAGGTGAACATCAGGAATTGGCAAACCTAGCGGCTTATCTTGTCTCCGATTTCTCTGCTTATATGAATGGTGAAGTAGTAACCATAGACGGTGGCGAATGGTTAGAAGGTGCCGGTCAGTTTAACCTTTTACAACAGATACCAGAGGAAATGTGGGATCAGTTAGAGGAAATGATTAAGGCGAAAAAAAGAAGTTAAGGGTTATATTTAGATCGCCTTTTACTATAAGTTCTTGAGCTAGACACTTTAGGTCAAATATTTTACTATTAAAATTATTGAACAACTGCAGGAGGAAATTGGTGTGTTTATGGAGCAGGGCTAACGGAAGTCTTAACCTTGTGGTCCAGAAATGTGGATAAACGTATAAAGGCTGCTCTCGCTGATGTTGAAAAACAAGGTAAACGTTTCAACTGACAAAAATTTACTTAAAGTGAAATAAACTTATCTACAGAAAGGTAAAGATGAACTCAGGCAAAACCAGTTTTAATTAAATACTTTATAAAATTTTGGTCAGCAAGATGGCGGCATCAATAAATTAAAGGCTTTGACCGTTAAGTCCATTCAGGATGAAGAAAATAAATATCCTACAATAGTTGCTTCTCGACATATTAATGCCTGAATTTCAATAAATTCATTTCGTCATACAGATTATTTGAGGGAGCTTTTACAAGCTCCCTCTTTTTATTGTTAACACTGTTAACAAAAACCATTTTGCATGCCCATATTAAATCGTATTTTTACCCCTTAATTGTCTCAAATCTTATGGGTAAAATAATCGCTGTTGCAAACCAAAAAGGGGGCGTAGGTAAAACCACGACCTCAGTAAACTTAGCAGCTTCATTAGGGGTTTTAGAAAAAAAGGTCTTATTAATAGACGCTGACCCTCAGGCTAATGCCACCTCAGGATTGGGAATAGATGTTGATAATGTAGAAATAGGCACCTATCAAATTTTAGAACACAGCAGTAAAGCAGAAGATGCCATAGTACCTACAGACTCGCCCAATCTTTCTATGATACCAGCCCACATAGATCTCGTAGCTATCGAGATCGAACTGGTTGATATGGAAAATCGTGAGTATATGCTGCGCAAGGCAATAACACATCTAAAGGATAGTTATGACTACATATTAATAGATTGTGCTCCTTCATTGGGCCTATTGACACTTAATGCATTAACAGCAGCAGATTCTGTTATAATACCTATACAGTGTGAATATTTCGCTTTGGAAGGTTTGGGCAAATTGCTGAATACAATTAAAAGTGTTCAAAAAATACATAATACAAATCTGGATATCGAAGGACTCTTGCTTACTATGTTCGATTCAAGACTTAGACTTTCTAATCAAGTTGTAGAAGAAGTGCAAAAGCATTTTGATGAGATGGTTTTTAAAACAATTATACAGCGTAATGTACGTTTGAGTGAAGCACCCAGTTATGGTGAGAGCATCATTAACTATGATGCGGGAAGCAAGGGAGCTTCAAACTATTTAAGTTTAGCACAGGAGATAATCAAGAAAAATGAGGCGTAAGAATGGCTAAAGCAACAAAAAAACAAGCGTTGGGTCGTGGGCTTTCTGCACTACTCAATGATCCTAAAAATGATATTAAATCTGCCGAAGATAAAAACGCAGATAAGGTAGTTGGTAATATTGTAGAGCTCGATCTAAATGCTATAGAAGTCAACCCTTTTCAACCCCGAACCAGTTTTAACGAAGACGCGCTAAAAGAATTGGCTTCTTCAATTAAAGAACTTGGTGTAATTCAACCTATTACCGTACGTAAGCTTGGTTTTGGTGAATATCAGTTGGTTTCTGGGGAACGTAGATTTAGAGCTTCTAAGTTAGTAGGTTTAGAAACCATACCTGCCTATATACGCATAGCCAATGATCAGGAATCTCTGGAGATGGCACTGGTTGAAAATATTCAGCGTGAAGATTTAGATCCAATAGAAATAGCTCTTTCATACCAACGCCTTATTGATGAAATAAATCTTACACAAGAACAAATGAGCGATCGTGTAGGTAAAAACCGATCAACAATTGCAAATTACCTGCGCTTATTAAAGTTGGACCCAATTATTCAAACAGGAATGCGGGATGGTTTTTTATCTATGGGTCATGGGCGCGCACTTATCAATATAGATGACACTTCGGATCAGCTGGATATTTATGAGAAAATAATTGAGAATTCACTTTCAGTTCGAGCTACAGAGTCCTTAGTTAAAAATTATAAAGAGAGTAAGGATAAAACAATTCCCAGCACACCTAAATTGCCTTCATTTATAAAGGAAGGAAAAAAGGAAATTGCGAATTATTTTGGGGCTAAAGTGGATATTAAGGTTGCAAAAAAAGGTAATGGAAGGTTAATTATCCCTTTCTCTTCAGAAGAAGATTTTAAACGTATTCAAAAATTAATTAAAGGTGCATAGTAAACTGTTGTCATTCGCACTTTTTTTCTGGATCGGTCTGTTTTTTGCAAATGCACAACCAACTGAGGAACCAGCAGAGGTGGTAGCACAAGACACTTCTTATATTGAAACTTACCTGCCTTTAAAACCAGCAAAAGTTGCCTTTTATTCTGCTATTTTGCCCGGTTTAGGTCAAGCCTATAATAAGGATTACTGGAAAATACCTATAGTCTATGCGGCTTTAGGTACTGGAGTAGGTGTCGCTATATATAACCACAACGAATTTCAACGCTATCGCACGGCATATAAAGATCGCATTGCAGGGCGGGATGATGAATTTACAATAAGGGATGACGAAGGTACTATTGTGAATCAAGTTTTTACAAATGATA
>CAXBEL010000200.1:0-8354 GCA_963974735.1 uncultured Flavobacteriaceae bacterium
AAACCGGTCGTATTATGGATGGCCGTCGTTATAGTGATGGTTTACACCAGGCAATTGAAGCTAAGGAAAATGTAAAGATTGAAGATGCTACGCAGACCTTTGCCACCATTACTTTACAGAACTTTTTTAGAATGTATCGCAAATTATCTGGTATGACTGGTACGGCGGTTACAGAAGCTGGAGAGTTATGGGAAATTTATAAACTGGACGTTGTAGAAATACCTACAAATAGACCTATCGCCCGTAAGGATGAAGATGACAAGGTTTATAAGACCAAACGTGAAAAATATAATGCGGTTATTGAAGAAGTTACCGCTCTTACCGAAGCTGGAAGACCCGTTCTGATAGGTACTACTTCTGTAGAGATATCAGAATTATTGAGCAGAATGCTTACACTAAGAAAGATACCTCATAATGTATTAAATGCAAAATTGCACAAGCGGGAGGCAGAAATAGTTGCTGAAGCCGGTAATTCTGGACAGGTGACCATAGCCACAAACATGGCAGGTCGTGGTACCGATATCAAACTTAGTAAAGAAGTTAAAGAAGCTGGTGGTCTTGCCATTATAGGTACAGAACGCCACGATTCACGTCGGGTTGACCGCCAGTTAAGAGGTCGTTCTGGTCGTCAGGGAGATCCAGGAAGCTCGCAATTCTATGTTTCGTTAGAAGATAACCTGATGCGCCTTTTTGGTTCTGAACGTATTGCCAAGATGATGGACCGTATGGGACTGGAAGAAGGAGAAGTTATACAACACGGTATGATTTCAAAATCTATAGAGCGTGCTCAGAAAAAAGTAGAAGAAAACAACTTTGGTGTTCGTAAGCGATTGTTGGAGTATGATGATGTTATGAACGCGCAGCGTGAGGTGATATACAAACGCCGTTATCACGCACTATTTGGCGAACGTCTTCGTGTAGATCTTGCAAATATGATCTATGATACTTCAGAGCTTATATCAGAAACCAATAAAATGGCTCAGGACTATAAAAACTTTGAGTTTGAACTTATACGTTTCTTCTCAATGGCAAGTCCTGTAACTGAGAAAGAATTTAATTCTTTAAGTGCTCAGCAGTTGTCCGGTAAAGTTTATAAAGCAGCTTTGACCCATTATCGTGAGAAAATGGAGCGCAACGCAGAAACCGCTTTCCCGATAATTAAAAATGTATATGAGAATCCAGAAAGTAATTATGAACGCATAGTTGTTCCTTTTTCTGACGGAAATAAAGAATTGCGTGTTGTAACCAATCTAAAGGAGGCTTATGACACAGAGGGAAAACAGTTAATAACAGACTTTGAGAAAAATATAACGCTTGCGATTATCGATGATGCCTGGAAGACACATCTTCGTAAAATGGATGAGCTTAAACAAAGTGTGCAATTAGCTGTTCACGAACAAAAAGATCCTTTACTTATTTATAAGTTCGAAGCTTTTGAACTTTTTAAACAACGAGTAGAAGAAATAAATAAAGATGTAATCTCTTTCTTATTTAAAGGGGAACTTCCTGTACAACAGCAAGGTCAAATTAGAGAAGCGCGCCAGACCCGTAAAAAGGAGAATCTGGAAACCACTAAAGAGGAAATACAAAATCTTGATGAACGTGCTGCTCAAAGCCGTGCTGCAGGTGGAAACACACAGCCTCGCCAACAGCAGGTAACAGAAACAATAGTACGTGAGCGTCCTAAAATAGGCCGTAATGATAAAGTCACTATTAAGAACGTAATGAGTGGTGAAAATAAATCTTTGAAATACAAACAGGCAATACCTCTTCTTGATAAAGGAGATTGGGTGCTTGTGGAAGATTAAACCACTTATACCTTTCATTATTAAACCCGGAGTTTACACTTCGGGTTTTTTATTTATTATATTTCAACAAAAAAAGACCTTTTATAAAGTTATTTTATAAAGTCATTTCTCTTTCAACTTAGTATTCATTTTAGCTTTTTAAGCAACTTATTGTTAGGCTGCTAACAAAATATTAAACTTTATCTAAATTTAATATAACGTCTTTTTCACATCGCATGTTTACGTGTAGATTTACCCAAAATCGAGTTGTGTTTGCAAAAGAGAGATTACTTAATGAATTGAATGAGGCGATTAATATGAGCCCCTCAGAATTACGGGCTTGGTTGCGTACAGATATCGCGCCTATTACTGTCGCTACATTTAAAGAGGCCCCTTCTATGGAGCAGTCAAAAAAATTCTTAAGATTGCTGGGCACTCCCTCGTCTGAACTCTCTTCGATAGATTGCCATTTTATTCAGCTTATGCTACATCGCATAAAATATCTTAAACGATCAAAGCATCACATTGCCCCTACTAAAGCAGACTGGGAAAACAGCCTACGTAATTTAGGATACGATGTAAAAAAAGAGGTTTTAAAAAAGCAGCCTTCCTATTACTAGACACATAGCTTCGTCTATTGATTAAAAAGTTAAAGTAAATAAGTTTTTTATTATCTTAGAAAGATAACTTTAAATGTAATTAAGCAATGGGATCTGTAAAAATTGAACTGAAATGGGCGGTTGTTTTTACTATTATAGGTCTTGTCTGGATGTATTTTGAAAAATTAATGGGATGGCATGATGAGCACATAGATCAGCATTACATCTTTACAAATCTGTTTGCCATTATTGCAATTGCTCTTTATGTTCTGGCCCTTTTAGATAAACGAAATAATTACTATGGTGGAATAATAACCTACAAACACGCTTTTTTATCTGGATTAATTCTTACTGCTTTCATCACCATATGGGCGCCTTTATCTCAATACATAACAAGCACGATTATTACTCCTTATTACTTTGATAAAGTAATTGATTACACGGTAGAAAATGGGCTAAAATCACGACAGGAGGCTGAATCCTATTTCAATTTAGAAAATTATATATGGCAGTCAGTAATTGGGGCTTTAATAATGGGAATTATAACCTCTGCCTTAGTTTCTATTTTTATAAGAAGAAAATAGTCAAGATTATAATCTTTGCTGCTAGGATTTTTTATTTTAGCCTACATGACAAAATCATTTCCCTACCAACTCATCTGCTCAGATATTGATGGCACCCTTCTCGATAAAAACAGAGATATTTCTAAAGAAACGCAGGAAGCATTTGCACAATTAAACAATGAGATTCCCATAGTTTTGGCTTCCTCCAGAATGCCTTCTGCCATGTACTATATTCAAGAGAAGCTTGGGATTGTAGACGCACCACTTATTGCTTACAATGGCGGGCTCATACTTGGAGAACGTGGACAGGTCTTACAGACAAACACCATTCCCATTATTGTTTTAGAAGCTGTACTCCTGCATCAAGAACGGTCCAGTTACAATATAAGTTCGTATTGCGATGATGACTGGCATACGGCAGAAGAAGATTATTGGACGCTGCGGGAAATAAATAACACACGCGTTAAACCGACTTTAATCCCTTTAAAAAATCTTGTAAAAAAATTAAAGGATTTAGAGCAATTACCACATAAAATTATGTGTATGGGTGATGAGAATGAGATAGATAGTCTTGTTGAAACTCTTGCACAATCTTATAGCGAGGTTATAAATTTATACCGCTCTAAAAATACTTATCTGGAGATTACTGCAAAAAATATTGACAAGAGTATAGCTCTTCAATTTCTCTTGCAAGAACACTATAAGCTTAGTATGGATCAGGTTTTGGCCTTTGGAGATAATCATAATGATGAAGAAATGCTTAAACACGCAGGAATGGGTGTTGCTGTCGCCAATGCTACTGATAATGTAAAAGCAGTTTCTGCTTATATAAGTACATTAACTAATAAACAACATGCGGTGGCAGACGCGATAAATCATTTTTTTAAATAGACATTTAGAGTTATTTAAGTTACAAAGAAGAATTTTGAAACAGTACAAAAAGTGAGAGACGCACCCAACCAAAAGCACGTCTCTCAAAACAACCTAACCAATAAATCATCTACTATGAACAAATACTAGATGTACTTTTCAAAATTGTTAACCTTTATTTTTGCACCTAAATCGTGCATTAAATTATATAGCCCAAAAAAAGTTCGGTTTATATATAAAAAGTGTTTACTCCCTCTGTTTCCATTCATCTTACGCAACTCTGTATCCTTAGAATACTTGTCACTTAATTCTGCTATTTTCCCAAAGAATCCTTCATCTTTAAAATCAAATTCTTCTGTATGAAAAGGCTGAGTAAAGAGACTGAGCATTTCATAAAATAATTCTGAAAAGAACTTAAGTTCGCCGGGCGAATCGTCTTTACGTAAAATTTCAAGCTCAAACATTTTCTCCATAAAAACATCATGGTTATTAATGTTTTCTGATTTTGCCAATTCAAAGTAAGGGTTGTAAAAACTCTCTGGAACATGCTTAACACAACCAAAATCTATTGCTATTAGATTTTGTTGTTTATCAACTAAGAAGTTTCCAGGATGTGGATCTGCGTGAACGCGTTTTAACACATGCATTTGAAACATATAAAAATCCCACAACGTTTGGCCTATTTTATCTGCATGCTCATTATTGGAATTATGAGCAGTAAACTCACTTAAATGCTCCCCTTCCATCCAGTCCATCGTGATTATGCGCTTACTGGATAAATCTGGATAATAGGTGGGGAATTTTAGATTTGCAATCACACTACATCTTTCTGTGATTTCCATACTTTGCTCAACTTCCAGAATATAATCTGTTTCCTCAAGTAGTTTATCTTCTACCTCCTTAAAATATTTCTCTTTGTCCTTCCCACGTAAATTAAACATACGTGTAGCGATGGGTTTTACCAAAGCTAAATCACTACTGATACTGTCTGCGACCCCAGGGTATTGGATTTTCACAGCAAGTTTCTTCCCATTTAATGAAGCTAAGTGAACCTGCCCAATACTGGCAGCATTCACACTTTGAGCCGCAAACGTATCATATAGTTCTTCAGGGTATTTGTCGAGGTACTTTTTAAATGTTTTTCTAACTAATGGCGCAGATAAAGGGGGAACGGAAAATTGTGATAACGAGAACTTATCTACATAAGCCTTAGGCATAATGTTTTTTTCCATACTAAGCATCTGCGCCACTTTTAGAGCACTTCCTTTAAGACTTTTGAGGCCGTCATATATATCTTTTGCATTACTTTCATTAAGTTCGTCCCGGGAAAAGGAAGGGTTAACTACTTTTTTGCCATAATATTTTGCATAATTACCACCTACTTTTACACCAGTAGTTACCAGTTTTCCTGCTCTTTGAAGCTTATTTGTAGGTATGTAGTCTATTGTTTTCATCTATATTTTATAAGGGGAATTCTTAGGATTTTGAGAAATTCTCTTTAAACAGAAATTTTCCAAAATCAAATACACTCTCTAGAGCGCTTGTTTCAAACACATCAAAAATTGCTTTCACAGATTTTTCTATTGCAACATCAGTTTTCTCAAAACCTGCAGAATTATCATCTTTCCAATATTTTAAAAGGAATAAGAATTGCAACCAGGCACCCTCACTGAAAATTGACACTGGATTCTTTGCCAGTTTAAAAGATTTCTGCTCATTATTTTCCTCAATAAGATCGCTGGAAAAATCACGAACTTTTAATCTTAATTTTTTTAATTGATTCAGGTTCTTAAGAGTGCCTTGATGCTCATTCAGGGTGAAAAGCACATAGCTTCTATTTGCAGTTAACAATTCAAAAAATGTATAGAAAAAGGCTAACATTTTATTTTTATTGGTATAGTTCTCATACTCTTGATTCGAGTGAAGAACCCTTACTGTATTTTCATAAAATGTAACCCATATTTGCTCACGCAAACCCTCAAAAGAACCGAAAAAAGAATAAAATTCTGCTTCTTCAAAATTGTGATCTTTTGAGAACTTGTAAACACTTGCAGGTCTCATTCCGTGTTCAAGAACGTAATTCATATATAAAGTAATAACTTTCTCTCGGGTCATTTTTATTTTACTTGTCTTTGTATTCTTAGTGGTTGCCATAATAAAAACTTAACTGATGTAAATTTAGTTTTGTTTAACGTAATTACCAAAAAAGTAAACAAAATCTTTCGTTAATGTTCTTTCAGTTTAATTGAAAGTTGTGCCAGTTTGTCACAGCAAAGTCTATGGTATTTTTTTTGACTAGAAAGTGATAGTCCACAGACTCGGATTAATAAATCCATTCTTTAGACTTGATTAATGAAATTGAACTTTAACCATACTGCAGCTTAAGGCTTGTATGTAAATTATTAAAAACGAATAAAACTATGTCTACAGGAAAAATTAACGTAGCCGTTGAGAACATTTTTCCGCTAATCAAGAAATTCTTGTATAGCGATCACGAAATCTTTTTAAGGGAGCTTATTTCTAATGCTACAGACGCGACACTTAAACTGAAACACCTTACCAGTATAGGGGAAGTAAGCGTAGAATATGGCAATCCTAAAATTGATGTAAAAGTCGATAAAGAAGCTAAGACCCTCCGAATTGTAGATCAGGGAATTGGTATGACTGCTGAAGAAGTTGAAAAATACATCAACGAAGTTGCATTCTCTGGAGCAGAAGAATTTTTGGATAAGTATAAAGATTCGGCTAAAGAGAGTGGGATAATTGGACATTTTGGTCTAGGTTTTTATTCTGCTTTTATGGTTGCAGATAAAGTTGAGATCATTACTAAATCTTATAAAGATGAACCAGCAGCGCATTGGACTTGCGATGGTTCTCCAGAATTCACACTTACCGAAGCTGATAAAACTGAACGCGGTACAGAGATTATTTTGCATATAAATGCAGATTCTGAAGAGTTTCTAGAAGAAGGTCGTATTCAAGAGTTATTGACCAAGTACAATAAGTTTATGCCTGTGCCAATTAAATTTGGTACAAAAGAAGAAACTCTTCCTTTACCAGAAGACGCTCCAGAAGATGCTAAGGCAGAAACAGAAACGGTTGATAATATCATCAACAATCCTAACCCAGCCTGGACCAAGCAGCCTACAGATTTAGAAGATAAGGATTATAAGGAGTTTTATAAAGAATTGTATCCTATGCAATTTGAAGAACCTCTATTCCATATACATCTTAATGTAGATTATCCTTTTAATCTTACGGGAATACTTTATTTCCCACGATTGAATCAGGAATTAAATATGCAAAAAGACCGTATTCAGTTATACCAAAACCAGGTGTATGTAACTGACAATGTAGAAGGAATTGTTCCTGAATTTTTAACGATGCTACGCGGGGTTATAGATTCACCAGATATTCCTTTAAACGTTTCCCGTTCTTATTTGCAGGCAGACGGAGCCGTTAAGAAAATCTCAAGCTATATAACACGTAAAGTTGCTGACAAGCTAAACCAGCTTTTTAAAGATGATCGTGCCGATTTTGAACAAAAATGGAATGACATAAAGATTGTTATTGAATATGGTATGTTGAGCGAAGATAAATTCTTTGATAAGGCAGATAAATTTGCCCTTTACCCTACCGTAGATGGCAGCTTCTATACATTTGAAGAATTACAGGAAAAAATTAAGGAGAATCAGACAGATAAGGATGATAAATTAGTTATTCTTTACGCTTCTAATCAAGAGAACCAGCACTCGTACATACAGGCTGCAAAAGCTAAAGGTTATGAAGTGCTTTTACTAGACTCTCCTATTGTACCGCACTTGATCCAAAAACTGGAAACGAGCAAAGATAATATAAGCTTTGTACGTGTAGATGGGGATCATATTGATAACCTTATAAAGAAAGACGAAGAGCAGATTTCAAAGCTTTCTGATGAGGAAAAAGAATCGCTTAAAAAAGTACTGGATGAGACTGTTACAGATAAGTCTTACAATGTACAACTTGAAGCAATGGATAGTACTGCACCTCCATTTATAATCACACAACCAGAATTTATGCGTCGTATGAAAGAGATGCAACAAACTGGCGGTGGTGGCGGTATGTTTGGTATGGGCAATATGCCAGATATGTATAATCTTGTGGTAAATACCAACCACGAACTGGTAAATGAAATCCTTAATACCAAAACCAAAAAGAAACAAGAGCGTTTGATCAAACAATCATTAGATCTTGCACGTCTTTCTCAAGGTTTGTTAAAAGGAGAAGAGCTTACAAATTTTGTAAACCGCTCTTACGAAATGATAAAATAAGAGGTTAGCATTTTACTCAAAAAACCCGCCCGTTTAATTACGTGGCGGGTTTTTTATGCTTTAATTTTTAGGTATAAAGGATATATTCATTCAATTATAATTATTTAAAAATCATCTTTTATATATCTTTAAACTAAACTAAAGTTAATTCAAGAATGGCAATAACGCACCTACAACTGAACAATCAAATTGTAAACATTGATAAAGGAGAGTTGATCAGTTATC
>CAXBEL010000201.1:0-8315 GCA_963974735.1 uncultured Flavobacteriaceae bacterium
TAGAATATATAATGGCAATATTGGCCCCTTCTCGAGCAAAATGTAACGCTATACTTCTACCCATCCCGTTATCTCCTCCAGTAATTAGAGCCGTCTTACCTTTTAAGCGGCCTTTTCCTTTGTAAAAGGGTGGGATAATTTTGTAAGCATCTTTTTTATTAATGATTTCGATTGTGTTTATTTTATTCAAAACTTCTGCAGAATTGTTCATATTCTAAAATTTTCTTTTACAAATAAGCAATAGCTTCAAAATAGGTATTTATTAATAATGGTGTATTAAAATTAATAGAAGCACATAATTTTTCAAAATGCAGCTCTTAAAATTATGATGATTTCATTCTGTAGAGGTCTGCTTTTATATTCTCTAATTGAACAAAAAGATCTTTTACCTGTTGCAATAGAGATTGCTTTTTAGATTGAGGTATCATTTCCAGGTAAATAATTTCTGGTGAATAAGTCCTTTTTCTATTTCTAATTTTTTTAATTAATTGAGGAAAAATAGTCTTAGGTACAGCTAATCCATTTGATAGAAACATTTCCGTGGGTTGCTGTAAGTTCAGTCTAAAATTAAAGTTTGGTTTTTCTTTTAAAATTCTATTGCTTAAATTTTTTTCTTCAGTTTTCATAGGGGATATTCATTTATTTTTGTTAGTCCAAAGAGTTTAGAGATGATGGCATATCAATGGAAAAGCCGGTCCAAGGACCGACTTTATCTACTTAAAATATTGATTTCTAATTATTATTATAATCTCTATCTTTTTTGTCTTTCATCATTTTTTTATACTGTTTGTACTGATCAGATGAGAGAACATACTTCATATTTTCATCTTGTTGTTTCATCATCTCATTTTTATCAAAATTCTGATTTTGATCCTGCATTTTATCTTTGTAATTCCTTTGAGCCATTTCATAATTAGTAATCTGCTCCTCTGTCATATCAAGTTCTTCGTACATAGAAGACATATCCTCTTGCGACATATCGTTTTGTTGCATCCCAGATTGTGTGTTGTTCATACTTGAATTGGTATTGGACATACTATCCCGGCTATTACCATCTTGTGAACTACTGCTAGTAGTACTACTTCCTACAGTTGAATCATATGTAGAATTTGCAGAAGTATTGGTATTTGTTGTACGTCCATCTGTACCTACAGCACTCGAGGAAGATGTGCTTCCTGTGTTCGTGCCATCATTAATACTATTATTTCTTGACGTGTTATCAACTCCACTTCTGTTTGTTGAAGAGTTAGTGGTAGATGTTCCAGAGCTTCCACAAGAAATTAGGGCTGTTACACCCACAAACATCATTAGTAATTTAATCTTTTTCATAGCTTATTTTTTTTAGTTTTACTGTTTACAATGAATAAATACATTTTGGTTATTTTGTATTCTACTCATTTAGTGTTCTTTAAAATTATAATTACGAACTATATCTAATGTTCTCAATAAATCCAAAATTTAATGCTATCAACTATTTGTATTAAAATTGGGAACGAATTATTATTTTTTTAAGAAGAGGTTAAAGAGTTTAAAATAAAAAACCCCTCCCAGGCAGGAATTTGGGAAGGGCTCCTAATCAACAAATAAAAGAATCACATTTTCGCAGAATCATTATCCCAATTACGGATCTCATTTTCTAATGCAGATCTGGATTTACCAGTTCTGTTTTCTACTCTTCCAAGCATGTTATCAAATTCACCTTTATTGTATTTGACATCATCATCAGTTATTTTAGGATATCTTTCTCTAAAGGAGTCCTGAACAACTGGCCACCGCTCTTCTAATCTTCTCAGATCTTCATCACGGTCTATATTGGCATTGGAAGCGTTTGTAGAGTTTTGGTTTCTTGTTCCGTCGTCGGTTTTGGTTTTATTCTTTTCCATAATTTAAATTTTTGGTTACTTAAATTTCGGAAAGAAATTGGAAATTGAATAACTTCAAAAAAACGTTTTATAACTGAAAAAAATATTTTTATATTTAAATTAATAATTTCAGTATGTAATGGATATTTTATTCCATTTATGACCTTTATTAAAAAACCCAATCTTTTGAAAGACTGGGTTTTTTTTCCTACTATATGAAGTATAAAAATTAGGATCTAATTAATCCTCAAAAGCATCTTTTAGGTTATTTACTACTACAGTTTGTGCATCCATCGCTTCTGGTAGAATGGCAGCCATTCCAAAAAACTCATGAGTTACTCCCGTGTAGAGCCTGTAGGTTGTTTCTACTCCAGCATCTTCTAAGTTATCTGCCAATTGCTTTCCCTCACTTTGTAGTGGATCTATTTCTGCACCAATTATAGTTGTAGATGGCATTCCAGATAAATCAGCATCTACAAGAGCAATCCTAGGATCTGAACCTTCTGATGGATCATTTAAGTAATAATCAAAAAACCATTGCATAAGAGGCGCATTTAAAAATAAAGAAGTTTGATACTCTTGATACGATTCGGTAGAAAAATCGTGATCTGCTATAGGATATATTAGTGCTTCATGAACAGGCAATTGTATATCATTACTTTTAGCCAATAAACTTACGCTTGCTGCTAAATTACCACCAGCGCTTTCTCCTACAACAGCAACTTTTTGAGGATCCCCATTAAACGATTCGGCATTTTCTAAAACCCATTGATATGCTGCATAAGAATCATTATGAGCTGTGGGAAATTTAAATTCTGGTGCTTGGCGGTAGCCTACAGATACTACTATTGCATCGGTTTGATTTGCTAAAGCTTCAGCAGATGAGTTATAAGTATCTATGCCAGCTATTACCCATCCACCTCCATGATAATAAACAATAACAGGATAAGAATCTCTGCCGGTTCCAGGTGTGTATACACGAGAATGAATACTTCCACCTTCTACGGGTATTGAAATCCCCATAGTATCTACCGTACTTGCCGGTAGGGGCAAATTATATTCTTCGATAACTGCCATTGCTGCATCTGCAGGTGTAGGTTTCTCTCTTACTTCTGCTGGGGTTAATGTCTGAAGTGGCGGAATATTATAACTTTGATACTCTTCAACAACTACTAACATGGGGTCTGTAATAGTAGGTCCCCATTCTGGATCGGGACCATCGGGAGTTAGTTCTACCATGTCATCGGTAGAATCTGATGCATCATCATCATCTGAGCAAGAAACCAATAAGAACGTTACCAAAATGGCTGTTAAAAATATCATTCGGTAAACCGAAGATCTTTGTGCGAAATTTTCTAATGTTTTTTTCATAGTTTTTTTTCTTAAAGCTACTGCCTTAAGAATCTAAAAAACAACTATTTAACATTATGAATATATTTTTTAATAATATATTTAGCTTTTTAACAGTTGGGGAGATGCGGAATGAAATTGCGAGTGAAAAACCGTAAGGTATTGAATGCTAGATTTCTGAAGAAATTTATAAGCTTTTGGCAGATATAGAATCAATTACGCTTCCGCAGCTAAGCATCTGTTCACCATAATACGGATTCTTAACTAATTTCTCGTGACTTAACCACATTGCCCCTTTATTGTTATTTGCCATAGGACATTTTTGAATATATATATTTTTGGCTACCCGCGTCTTCAACGCAATACCAACTATATTTTCATTTAAAGCCACAAATTCATCTCTTTGATTTTCTAAATGAGAACTGGCAGATATTGCATTAAGTTGCGCTTGAAGTGCTTCCATTTGTGACTGAACATCTTTACTGACTTCAGATGTTTCTATATTTTTGAGTTTTGATGATGCCAATTTAGCCAACGCTGAAACTCTTTTTGTCTCACTCTGTACAAAAGCATCTTTCAAATTCATATAAACTTCTAAAAACCCATTGAAATCCCTTTCAAAAGACTCAGGCAATTGTTTTAAATCGCGCTTTGCATTAACAGAACCAGAATTGTTCATCATAGATTTTTTTCCTTGCAATTGTGCAGCGGCATCTACGGTAAACGTGCCTTCCCCATTAGCCACACCATTTAAGAGCGTATAATTTTCGCCATTTCGGCGGCCTATCGTCACTTCCCGCATTTCAAAAACAGGTTGGGCAGGGTTAGTCTTTACATAAACTAAAGAACGTTCTCCTGTCCACATCACCGCACTAGCAGGTACTATAAGCTGTTGTTCATTCGGTGTATTTTCTGATTGTTCAATTTTACCAGAAACAAACATACCCGGTTTAAAAATATTATCTGCATTGTTAAGGGTAGCCCTAACTGTAACTGTACGTGTGCGACTATTTAAAACGGGATCTATAAAAGAAACAGTTGCATTAAATACTTTATTGGGATACGCATTTGTAGTCACTTTTATTTTTTGTCCTTTTTTAAACTGAGAGACTTGATTTTCATAGGCATCAAACTCTGCCCATACAGTATTAAGATTGCTCACTTTTAATAATGGCTGTCCTTGATTTACATAATCACCTTCTGCAGTCATAACCTCTGCCACAGTTCCCGAAACTGTCGCATAAACCGGAAAATTCTCGACAACTTTTCCTGATTCCTCGATTTTATTAATTTGATTTTCTGAAAGCTTCCACAATTTAAGCTTATTGCGAACTGCTTTATACAAATCAGGTTGCGTTTCTTTTAGTGAGGAAGCTGTAAGCAGTTCTTGCTGTGCAGCCACAAGATTAGGAGAATAAATTGTGGCCAGCAGTTGACCTTTACGTAAATCCTGACCTTCATAATTAACGTTTAAGCGCTCTATTCTGCCATCAAAATAACTGGCCTGTACTGAATTTGCTTCTTCATTTGTCATAATAGTTCCCGTAAGAACCATACTCCCACCTTCTATGCTGCCCTGCCCTACTATAGTTGTCTGGATATTGGCAAGAGCAATCGCGTTTTCACTCATTCTAAATTGTTCGGTGGCCAAACCATTTGCCATACTTTCTGCAGGAATTAAATCCATACCACAAATTGGGCAATCACCAGGTTCTGACCCCATAATCTGGGGATGCATAGAGCACGTCCACATTTGTTCAACAGATTCATCTTCATGATTGTGACTTTCAGACATATCGGAAACATCCTTAACGGTACCAGAATTTTTACCCGAATCGTTGAAAATGAGGTAACCTAAAAGCAGTCCTATAACTACTGCTGCACCTACATAAATTATATTCTTATTCATATTTCAATATTTTTTGCTCGCACTTAACATAGGCGAAGAGGCTGTATTCTTTTAATTATCTTGATGTTCCAACCTATATAATGCCTTCTTCATTTGGGCAATTTCCCGCTTTTGAGCTTCTATTATTTCTTCAGCTAATTGTTTTACTTCCGGATCTTTTAAATGAGCCTGTTGACTGGTTAATATAGCCGAAGAATGATGTGGAATCATGGCTTTCATATATTCCCTGTCCGAAATCCCTGTTTGATCCCTTTCCATATAATAAAAAAGACAAAAGACAAGTATTGAAGCACTAAGAATTATACCATTAAGAGTTTTATTCTTATACATTCCCCACATAAATAGCATCATAATTATGGCCATAGGAGCAATCATTAGAACAGTCATATAGGTGCGCATATTGCTCAACATGATGTGATCCAGCTTATCAACATTGAGAAACATCACAGCATACATAACAACAAATGAAGTTGCCATCATTAAACCAAACTTTAAATAATTATCTTTTTTCATAATTATACTTTAAGATTAAAACTTCTTAATCCAAACTTATTGAGCGCAAACGCAAAGCATTTGCAATCACTGAAACTGAGCTAAAACTCATAGCCAGTGCGGCAATCATAGGAGACAATAAAAGCCCAAATATTGGAAATAGTACTCCGGCGGCAATTGGTATTCCTATAGTATTGTAAATCAAGGCGAAAAACAAATTCTGTTTGATGTTTTTCATAACATTCACACTTAGTTTTCTTGCCTTAACAAGGCCTTGTAAATCGCCTTTAACTAAAGTTATCGAGGCACTTTCTATAGCCACATCTGTCCCTGTTCCCATTGCAATCCCAACATCGCTTTTTGCCAATGCAGGAGCATCATTAATCCCATCTCCTGCAACAGCTACTCTTTTGCCTTCCTTCTGTAAACGTTCAACTTCACTTAATTTATCTTGTGGAAGCATCTCTGCTTTATAGTCGGTTAAATTGAGTTCATCAGCTACGGCCTTTGCCGTTTCTTTATTATCGCCTGTCAGCATAATTACCTCAACTCCCGAATCTTTCAATTCCGCAATGGCTTTCTTACTCGTTTCTTTTATTTTATCTCCTATTACCACATATCCTACGGCAGTACCATCAACAGAAAGATAGGAGACGGTTTTTCCTTTTCTCTGTTCTTCAATAGCTTCTTTTTTCAATGTGTCTGGAATGGTTGCCTGCGCTTCCTCCATCATTTTTATATTTCCCAAAGCCAGCTGTTTATCCCTAACTTTTGCGGAAACACCTTTCCCACTAATAGAATTAAAATCAGTAGAATTTAGAATTTCTATTTTTTGTTCTTTTCCATATCTTAAAGTAGCTTCTGCTAAAGGATGCTCACTGTTTTGATTTAAAGAAACGATATATTGAAGCACCTCATTTGCAATGTAATCTGCACTATTTCCTATTTTTTCTACTGAAGGTTTACCTTCTGTTATCGTTCCTGTCTTGTCAATAATCAAGGTATCTATCTTATCCATTTTTTCCAGAGCCTGAGCATTTTTAATCAGTACTCCGTTTTGAGCACCTTTTCCCACTCCCACCATTACAGACATAGGTGTAGCTAAACCTAAAGCACAAGGACAAGCAATTATTAAAACCGCAATTGCATTAACAAGGGCATACACATAAGCAGGTTCTGGACCCCAAACTGCCCAGGCCACAAACGTGATTATGGCTATTAACACGACAACAGGAACAAAATATCCGGATATTTTATCTGCCAGTTTTTGAATTGGCGCCTGGCTCCTACTGGCTTTGTTTACCATTTCGATTATTTGGGACAGTAAAGTTTCTGACCCTACTTTTTCTGCCTTAAGAATAAAGGATTGATTTCCATTTATGGTTCCAGAACTCACTTTGTCTCCAACAGTCTTAGTAACTGGAAGCGGTTCTCCGGTAATCATAGATTCATCTACATTACTTTCTCCTTCAGTAATTAAACCATCAACGGGAATTTTATCTCCCGGTTTTACGCGTAATAAATCCCCGCTACTAATTTGATCTATGGTTATTACCTCATCGTGTCCATTTACGATACGCGTTGC
Organism: uncultured Flavobacteriaceae bacterium; assembly: GCA_963974735.1. Classification (GTDB taxonomy): domain Bacteria; phylum Bacteroidota; class Bacteroidia; order Flavobacteriales; family Flavobacteriaceae; genus Leeuwenhoekiella. Next base: position 7,199 of record CAXBEL010000201.1, read on the forward strand.
CTTATTAGGTGCTAATTTCAATAATGCTTTAACAGCGCTGTTGGTTTTGCTGTGCGCCCGTGCTTCTAGAACCTGTCCTAACAGCACAAGGGTTAATATAACTGTTGCAGCCTCAAAATAAACATGCACGGTACCGACTTCCGTTTTAAATTGTGCGGGAAAAAAGTCTGGGAAAAACATTCCGAATACACTAAAGCACCAAGCAACTCCTGCGCCAATACCTATTAAGGTAAACATATTGAGATTCCACGTTTTTACAGAGCGATAGGCACGCTCAAAAAACATCCAGGTTGCATAAAAAACAACAGGAAGTGAAAGCGCAAATTGAATCCAATTCCAATATTTTAATGGTAAAATATCATACAATGGATTGCTCGCCAGTATTTCTGACATGGCAATCAGAAATATAGGCAAGGTAAAACCAAGAGCTATCCAGAATTTTTTCAGAAGTCTTTTATAACTTTTTTCTTCAGCGGAAAGATCCACTTGTTTAGGAACCAAATCCATACCACAAATAGGGCAATCCCCAGGCTCATCCTTTACAACTTCAGGATGCATGGGGCAGGTATACTGTGTTTGTGAAGTTTGATTGGTATTTTGTTCTTCTACAAGATCCATCCCGCAAACCGGACAATCGCCTGGCTTATCATAGGTTTTTTCCCCTTCACAATGCATCGGGCAATAAAAAGTGCCTGTTCCTTTATTTTTATTGTTGTTATGATTTTTAGCTTTCTCCTCTTTTGGTTTGTGATTGTGCTCACCGGGCATATGAATGCTATAATGACCACCATCTGCTTGTAATGCATCCTGAAACCTTTTTATAGGAATATGGGAATCCATTTCAATCACAGCCTCTTGTCTCTCTAAATCTACAGCAGCTGTGTTAACTCCTTCTATATTTTTTAGGGTTTGTTCTACATGGCTTCTACAGCCATTGCAAGTCATCCCATGTATGTGATACGTATGTTTCATTTTAATTCACAAAAAATTTCATTATCAGTCCTCCCGCTAACCATACATAACAAGCCAAAGCCGTATATTTTAGGATATTCTCAAGCAGTTGACTTTTAGGAGCCATTTCCTTCATATGCATAATATCCTTACGTTTAAAAAAGCC
>CAXBEL010000202.1:0-8279 GCA_963974735.1 uncultured Flavobacteriaceae bacterium
GGCGTGTTTTTTATTTGTGGTTTTCCGTTTACAGATTCCCATTTAAAATCTTTGATCACAATCGTATTTATATGGTCTTTTATAAGTTTTAATCCCAATTCCCAGGCATTGGTGCCCTCTAAGGTAGCGTGTCGTATATCATACTGAACTCCGCAGTCGCTTACAGGTACAGTATTTAATATTTGATACAAATCCCAGATAGGAGCGCCCACAAATTCTCCGGAATGATTTTGATACGATCCTTGCAAACCGACCTCCTTATTATATTTTGCCAGAGCCTTAAATTGATCTTGATAAATGGTAATAGTCTCAGGGATACTTTGCGCTTCGGGATATTTTAACCACCCCATTCTGTAATATTCAAACCCTTGTTCGCCCGCTGTTTTTAATAAATTCCTATTTAGAGGATCTTCTGCATTAGAAACATTTGTAGTGATCATTTGCGGTTTTAAACCAACTTTTTTTAGAGCTTCTGTAGCACGAGGAAGATCTTCTGCTACGCGTTCTGGCTCTACGTGACCATCTGGTCTTACTGTTAGATCCAGACCGTCAAAGCCTATTTCTGCTGCGGCTTCAGACATTGCTGTGTAATCCAGAAAGTGAAGGTGCTTTGAAAATAGATTTACCGAAAGCTCATTTTTTACTAAATCATTGGAAGCTGAAAAGGTATCGCTAAAACTTAAAAAAGGAATAGCCGCCATGGCTAGGGAGGAACTTTTGACAAAATCCCTTCTTGAAAATGGGTTGATTTTATTGGACATTTTAAAAAGGCTGTTTTCTTACTAATTGATTAGTGCCCTTTAAAATTAGGGATTTTTATGAAGCTGAAGTGCCACAACTAATTATTCTACATAAGAAGGCCAGATGATTTATCTTTTTCAATAAACTTTGAATTCACAAAAAGAAGAATAATTAAAGGTATTATTAGGTAGAAAATAAGCGATGTAATTCCATAGAGACCAGACAGTTCTGGAACTTCGCTGGGCACCAATAACTGAATGGCGTTTGGCCCTTTTGAAAACACAGTATTATTAATCACATTCCATCCTAAATGTAAGGCTATAGGAAGGATAATAGATTGGGTTTTAGAATACGCCATAGCTAAAGCATATCCCATTAATCCGGTGGTTAGGAAAACAACTGCCATGGGTATAAAATTCGCCCAAACACCAAAAGTAAACCAGTGATAAATACCAAAAGCTATTGCAGATATAAGTATTCCTGCTCTTCTATTAGTAAAATGAATTAATAACAAAAGCATCACACCTCTAAAAATCAACTCTTCAAAGACCACAGAATTGATGTCATAAAAAATGGATTTTAGTATGCCTTTAAATGATATGTCTGATGCTATAGACCACTTCACATGGCCTATAAACGAAAGGGATACTAGAGTTAATGAGCAAAGTATTGCAGTAAAGAGAAACCCCTTTAAAAATTCTCCACCTCTTTTTTTTAATGGAAGTAACCATTTTGTGAAAATACTTTTTCTCTTGATTAGAAAAACAACCAACCAGGAAGAGACAATTAGAAATATATTGAAAGCCATTTAGGCACTTTTAATAATTATAATTCTTAATTTTCTTCTTCGTCAGAAAATTCTATACTTTGGTAAGCCCCAAGGTCTGGAGATGTAGTACGATTTGTTCCTAAAATATCCTGCGGAACTTGTTGCGCAGCATTTAAAAATCCTTGACCATTTGCTGCAGACTCTTCACCAATTCTAAAATCATTATTCTCCGGGTTTTTAAAATCAGGTTCCCCGTTTAAAATGATATTTTGATATAAGCTGGTATTGTCAAAATCATAGAGAGGATCTTCGCTATACTGACCAAAGCTGTCATTAAACTGAAGCAAGCAATTTTTAAAATTGAAATTAAAAGCGGCTTCATCACTTTTTGTAACTAAAAACTCTTCTCCTTGATTTCCAGAAATTATACAGTTTGTAAAATTGGCCTGATTTAAATCTGCCACAAACGACGCCTCTTCGCCAAGTAAAAAATTATCTATCTGCACGGCAGGAAAGTTGCGAAAACTTTGAGTCCAATAATTGGCAAATGTACAATGTGTAAATTCATAACTTCCCCCTAGGGCCAGCCATAAGGAGGAGATGCCAGCATTATTAATCACCAGATTCTCGCCTAGAATACTACCTGTACGTGCATAAAGTCCTATATTAGAACTGTTATAAATCTGTGTATTTCTAATGGATAATGTGGGTTCAGCTCCGCCATCATTAGAATCCATTATTATGCCTACAGTCGCATTTTTAATTGTTGCGTAGTTAATGTCGTGATCTGTGCTTCCCTGCGTTAACCATATTGAACCCCATTGGCCGGGTACATTACTAAAATCTGGTTCTAAACGGTCGCTCTCAAAAATAACTTCATTTTCAAGATTTAGCGTATCTAGGCTTAATCTGCCATTCACTTTTAAAGTCGATTGATTTGCAGCGATAATACCACTACCAGAATGAAAATGTATACGGGCGCCTGCATCAATATTCAATGTTTTTTGCGGCGGAATAGCGGCATAGCCATAGATCACATATGGCTTTTCATTTGTAAATTGAAGTTCGTCATCCTCTAGAAAAAAACCTTCAATTTGTATATCGTTACCTTCCTCGTCTGTTCCCAAACTCAATGTTTCTTTTATACCTGCATCATCACGCTGGGGATAGAGAAATACGGCGTCCTGAACAAGTGTAACCAGTTCTACTTTTTGTTGAGTTGCGCCACTATTAAATTCGATAGCATCGGTGTATAGAAAATTGGTTTCAGGATTTGCAAAATCTGCATAATCGATAGTTGTTTCCACAAAAATGTAGATACTGTCTTTGGCCAGAATTTCTACATTTTCAAAAGTTTTACCCGGTACACCATCTACATTTAGACGATATAAGGAGTTTTCCCCTTCGGCTAACCCAACGGAAGGAATATGAATGGCATCATCACTTCTGTTATAAACCTTAAGATTGTAAGTGCTGCTGCCTATGTTGCTAAAAACGGTATCTAAGTAAACGGTATCTCGGGAAAATTCCAATTGACCAGAACTGGTCTGAGTTTCAAAATCATCCCTACACGAACTCCACAGCAGAATGATTGTAAAAAGTGCAAAGATCTTGGTTGCTTGGTAAATGGGCTTTTTCAACTAGCTTATTTTTATATTACTTTGGAAAAATTATTTTTCAAAAACGCGTATTTCAAAAAGTTTATTCCAGTGCTTACCGGTTACAAACAAGGTATTAGATTCTTTATTATAGGCAATACCATTAAGGACTTCATTGCTTTTATCGAGTCCGCTTTGAACTTCATCCTTTAAAGGTCTTAAATCTATTAAACCCTCCAATGCGCCCGAATGCGGATCTATAATTGAGATCCCATCCAGTTGATAGGTATTAGCATATATTTTACCGTTCACCCATTCAAGCTCATTAAATTTAACTCTAACATTCTTATTATCTGCTATCTGAAGGTATCCTTTTTCGGTTAAGTTTTCAGGATTGAGCAACCATATTTTTTCTGACCCGTCAGATTTATAGATGGTTTCCCCATCGTTACAAAGGCCCCAACCTTCTTTGCTTTCTCCATAGGTGAAAGTTTCGGTTTTTGTAAAAGTATCCAGATCATAAATAAAGCCTACATTTTCCTTCCAGGTAAGTTGGATGAGTTTGTTATCTATAATGGTCAAACCTTCGGCAAAATATTTATTATCCAACTCTATTTCCTTTTCAATTTCGCCGGTTTTATAATCGACCTTAAGCAATTTAGATTTTCCATATTCACCAGCACTTTCATATAGAACGCCATCTTTAAATTCCAATCCCTGTGTATAGGAGTTAGTATTATGAGGATAGGTATTTATAATCTCGTATCCCCAAAGTTTTGGTTTTACCGATGAAAGCACTGTGATTGTGCTATTTATTTCTGCTGTTTCCCCTTCGGAATATACTTTTGCCTTTAGATTTTTCCTCCCTAATTTCTCAGCGGAAATTGTATGACTTAGCGAAGCAATTTGTGGAGTGCTTCCTAGATAATTGTCGTCTAAATAATAGGCAACCGAATCTACTTCAATATTCTTCTTAGCCTTTAGCGAGATTTCGATGTCATCCCCATTAAGAATCGTGTTTTTTTCGGCATTTGTAACAAGATTAAAATTCTTACTTAAATCTTTTCCATTGCCACAAGAGTTAAGCAATAGCGGTAAAGCAAAGAATGCGAGTGCTTTAGAATAATGCATGTTTATCATTAAATTTTGAACAAGGTAATTCATTAAAATCAGTTTAAAAAACGTTGGGTTTACATTAGTAATAACGTATATTTGCACCCGGCAAGTCCTACACAACCAGCTCCTGTCGAACCCCCAGGGCGGGAACGCAGCAAGGGTAGATGGTCGTAGCGGTGTGATGTAGGTCGCTTGCCTTTTTTTGTGCCCTAATTTTAACTAATTTTCTGCACATTTAGTGTCTATTTCCCACATTATGTCGTCAGTTGTTTTAATCACCGGAGCTTCTTCTGGTATAGGTAAGGCCATTGCAGAATACTTGGCTCAAAAAGGTTATACCGTCTATGGTACAAGCCGAAACCCTAAGCAAGCTACCTTAAACGGCGTACATTTTTTAAAACTTGATGTTACCAGTTCTCAAAGTATTGACGAAGCAGTTACTACTCTTTTAAATAAAGAAGGACGAATTGATTTTTTAATAAACAACGCAGGCAAAGGCATTACTGGCCCGATTGAAGAGATTCTAGAGAAAGAATTAAAGTCTGTTTTTGAAACCAATTATTTTGGTCCCCTAAATGTAATTAAAGCTGTACTGCCACAAATGCGAAAGCAGGGGAGTGGTATGGTGATTAATGTGACATCTATCGCTGGTTTTATGGGATTGCCTTATAGAGGAGCTTATTCTGCAACTAAAGGGGCCTTAGGGCTTACTACCGAAGCGTTTAGAATGGAGCTGAAAGAATTTAATATCAAAATGACAAATGTTGCTCCCGGCGACTTTGCTACCAATATTGCTTCAGGTCGTTATCATGCACCTGTTAAACAAAATTCCCCTTACAAAGAAAATTACGGCAAGTCCCTATTACTAATGGACGAGCATGTGGATGATGGTAAGGATCCTACTCTAATGGCAGATGCTGTTTACCGAATTATGAATACATCTAATCCTAAAGTGAATTATAAAGTAGGGGCATTTATGCAGAAATTCTCAGTGTTTCTTAAGGGTATTCTTCCCGATCGCTTGTATGAGCGTATGCTATTAAATCATTACAAGCTCTAATTCTCAACTCGATTTAATTCTAAAAGGGATTTTATTAAAACTGAATTCGTAAAAAGGGTGTAAATTTTGCTGAATAAAGCAAAACAACTCGATAGGATATTCGGCTCAATTGGTTACTTTTACGTTTTACTAATCTGTTAAATAAAGACCTAAATGAAATTTTTTATAGATACGGCCAATCTGGACCAAATTAAGGAAGCCCAAGAGCTTGGTGTCCTTGATGGAGTTACAACAAACCCATCTTTAATGGCTAAAGAAGGAATCGTTGGAAGAGAAAAAATCCTTAAACATTATGTTGAGATCTGTAATCTTGTAGATGGAGATGTAAGTGCAGAAGTTATAGCTACAGACTTTGATGGTATGGTAAAAGAAGGTGAGGAGCTTGCAGCACTTCACGATCAGATCGTAGTAAAAATACCTATGCTTAAAGATGGTGTAAAAGCATTAAAATATTTTAGTGATAAAGGGATTCGTACAAACTGTACATTGGTTTTCTCAGCAGGGCAGGCACTTTTAGCTGCTAAAGCTGGAGCGAGCTATGTATCTCCATTTATAGGACGTCTTGATGATATTTCTACAGATGGTTTAAATCTTATTGCTGAAATAAGACTTATATATGATAACTACGCTTTTGAAACTGAAATTCTTGCAGCTTCCATAAGACACACAATGCACATCATCGACTGTGCAAAAATAGGTGCAGATGTGATGACTGGAGGGCTTTCTACTATAGAGGGATTACTTAAACACCCACTTACAGATATAGGATTAGAGAAGTTCTTAGCAGATCATAAGAAAGGAAACTAAGTAAGTATTTTAAATTAGTGTTCAAATAAAAAAGCGGCTTGATATTTTTATCAAGCCGCTTTTCTTTTTAGGTGCTGAGGTTCTTTATCTGTTTAAAGCTTCTAACAATTGACTTTCAAAATTAGTGCTAAACATGTTGGCGTGACCATTTATAATCATTCCATTCTCATCTACAATGAATGTTTTATAAATTGAAGTTATTGCCAGATCCTTTTGAATCTCGCTAAAAAAGTCTTCAAATTGAAACTCGTGTTGTGTATCAAATTGATTAAGCTCAACAAGCTTTAACCATTCGTTGGTACTTTTATCAATATTTAATGCCAGATAATTAAACTCTGGAAACTTGCTTTGTAATTCCTTCGCCTGAAAATGAGATTTTCGCATATGGCTTCTTTTGTCTTTGGACCAAAAGAATATAAATGTTGGCTTTTTAATCAGACCGTCAATATCTATCTTTTCTCCTGCTGTATTAATTAAAACTTCATCAGGAAAGCTTTTACCAGATTCGATATTCTGATTGGCTACATATATATCTTCAATTTGCTTCTTATTAAGATCTGAAGGTATACGCGACATATAGAGCTCATAGAGTTGTTGGCCTCCGTTTTTGTCATTGCTATTGGCTAGGTAATCGCGAATGGTACGCGTTAATAGATAGCTCTTAATAGAATCATTGCTTACTGTACTGTCTATAATTCTTAATTTGTAAAGGTTGTGCGTGAAGGATTCAGAATCATAAGGTTCGTCGTGATAGTATTCTTTATAGGCGGCGAGATTAAAATAATTAATTAAAAACCGCTGATAGGAGTAGAGGCTTACCAGTTCATCGCGATTAAAATCAATATCCTCGTGATATTCATAGAAATCATCGGGAAGAGAATCTAATAAAGCGATTCGATCTTGGCCAAAGTGAGAGATAGGATACACTTCCATTCGTGCATAGGAGTCATAATCTATGATTGCTTCAATAACATTTTTAAATCTGTCTGAAACTTCATATTTATCTTTGAAACTGTCCCAAAGTTTTTCACGCTCTTCCTTAAGTGAGTCTATGGTATTGGCAAAAATCTCTGGAGATTGCTGGTAAATGCTCATGATAGATTTATTTTCTTTCTCGTTGAGAAGAAACATATCCATCATAAAATTATTTTTAGCAGCGCCATATCCTGTAAAAGTCAGAGACTCGTCATAGTCCATAGTGTTGACTCTTAGAATTATACTGTCGCCTTCTTCAAGAAAAACCAGTTGTCTCTCATTGTGATAAAAACCGTATAATCCAGGAATTAGATCTTTGACTTTATAAAAAAATCGATTGTTTTGGCTTAGGGATAAATCAGATATGATTTCCCCATCTTTACGTAGAATAACTGAATTAGACACGGGATTAACAATTTCCCCCCCTATATAAGTGCCATCTTTTGCTTTATTCTGCTCACTGTCACATGCGGTGCATAAGCAACATATGAAGCCGATTGCGAGAATTAAGCGTACCATGAATTTGTGTAATTTTATAATCAGACTAAAATGTTTTAGGGTAAATCAAAAGTAGGTGGCTTCTCTTTAAGCTTTGTTAATTACTAGTTAAAACATATAATAAAAAAGTTAATGTTTCTTCCTTTCAAAGAGTTACTGTATTTTTGCAAATCTTAATAAAAATAAGGTTTAAGCTATGTTATCAGTATCTAATCTTTCGGTTCAATTTGGCAAGCGCGTTTTGTTTGATGAAGTGAATATTTCATTCACACAAGGCAATTGTTATGGGATTATAGGAGCCAATGGCGCCGGAAAATCTACTTTATTAAAAATCATTGCAGGTAAAGAAGATCCTACTTCTGGTCATGTGCATTTAGAACCGGGCAAACGTATGTCTGTTCTGGAACAGGATCATTATGCTTATGATGAAAATACTGTTCTTGAAACCGTGCTTATGGGGAATAAACCTTTGCACAAGATCAAAACAGAAATGGATCAGCTTTATGCTGATTATACAGATGAGAATGCAGACCGCATAGGGGAACTGCAAGTGAAGTTTGAAGAAATGAACGGCTGGAATGCAGACAGTGATGCAGCAGCTTTATTATCAAGTTTAGGTATATCTGAAGATCTTCATTACATGCTCGTTAAGGATTTAGATAGTAAACAAAAGGTGAGGGTGCTTTTGGCACAAGCACTTTTTGGAAATCCAGAT
>CAXBEL010000203.1:0-8272 GCA_963974735.1 uncultured Flavobacteriaceae bacterium
AAGGGAATATGTGAGAATGAGTTTGGGTGGCCTGCGTGATGAAGCAGAAATTAGAGGACATAGAAAGACTTATATAGGTGCGATGCCTGGTCGTATTATTCAGAATCTAAAAAAAGCGGGAACCAGTAATCCGGTCTATGTTTTAGATGAAATTGATAAGTTGAGCAACAGCAATCAAGGTGATCCATCTTCTGCATTGCTCGAAGTTTTAGATCCAGAGCAGAACAACGATTTTCATGATAACTTCTTGGAGATGGGCTTTGATCTCTCTAAGGTTATGTTTATTGCAACGGCCAATAATCTGAATTCTATTCAGCCAGCTTTGCGTGACCGTATGGAAATTATAAATGTTACGGGATATACTATAGAAGAGAAAGTTGAAATAGCAAAACGTCATTTATTGCCTAAACAACTGGAAGAACATGGTGTGAAGCCAGACCAATTGAAAATAGGTAAAGCACAGCTTGAAAAAATAGTTGAAGGTTACACCCGCGAATCCGGAGTAAGAGGATTAGAAAAGCAAATCGCCAAAATGGTTAGATATGCTGCAAAAAATCTTGCAATGGAAGAAGAATATAAGGTAAAGGTATCTAATGAAGAGATAATTGAGGTTCTTGGTTCACCAAAATTAGAGCGTGATAAATACGAGCATAATGAAGTAGCTGGTGTGGTTACGGGACTTGCCTGGACACAAGTAGGTGGAGATATTTTATTTATAGAATCTATACTTTCTAAAGGAAAAGGTAATCTATCCATCACGGGTAACTTGGGTAAAGTGATGAAAGAAAGTGCTACCATTGCTATGGAGTACATAAAATCAAATGCTCAGCAATTAGGTCTTGATCCAGGCATTTTTGAAAAATACAACGTACATATTCACGTTCCAGAAGGGGCTACTCCTAAAGATGGGCCAAGTGCTGGTATTACTATGTTAACATCTTTGGTTTCTTTGTTTACTCAAAGAAAAGTGAAGAAAAGTATAGCTATGACCGGAGAGATTACACTTAGAGGTAAAGTCTTACCGGTAGGCGGAATTAAGGAGAAAATCCTAGCTGCTAAACGTGCACGTATTAAGGAAATCCTGATGTGTAAAGAAAATGAGCCAGATATTAAGGAAATTAAACCTGAATATCTTAAAGGTTTAACCTTTCATTACGTAAATGATATGAGTGAAGTGCTTGACATTGCACTGACCAAACAAAAGGTCAAAAATGCTAAAAAGCTATAATCACAACCCCGAAGAGATTCGGGGTTTTTTAATGGCTTAAAAATAAATTATTATTGCAACCGTTTTCAATCAACTAATCTGCTCGAATAGTGGGGACTTTTATTAATTGGTTTTAGTTTTGATAAAACCCATTTCTTAGGAGTAAATAGTTATTTTAGACTTAAAGTCTTTAAAGCCTATGCACAAACCGGTTGTGATCGTATCGTTATTTTTGTTTACAACCTTGGCATGGTCTCAATTGGGAGGACGCTCTACTTACCAGTTTTTAAATCTAGTATCCTCACCTAAACAAGCAGCACTGGGAGGAAAGGTCTTGACAGATTATAGTTATGATCCTACTTCGGCGTTATTCAATCCAGCTACTATTAATGCAGAGATGGATAATCAACTTTCTCTTAACTATGTTAATTATCTGGCAGATGTGAATTATGGTACAGCCAGTTATGCGTATTTATGGGACAGGAGAACACAAGTTTTTCATACGGGAATAACGTATATTAATTATGGACAGTTTGATGGCTATGATGAAAACGGAAATTCTACAGGGAATTTTAGTGGGGGAGAAGTAGCTCTGTCTTTAGGTTATGCCTATAACATTCCTTATTCTGATATTTATGTAGGAGCAAATGTAAAATTGATTTCTTCAAAATTAGAGGAATATACCTCTTTAGGCGGAGCAGTAGATCTAGGTGTGATATATATTTACGAGGATTTAAATCTCAATTTTGCAGCTGTGATTCGCAATATTGGTACACAATTCACTGCGTATGATGCCACAAGGGAGAAGTTGCCGCTTGAGATTGATGCGGGTATCTCGCAATTGGTGCCCAATGTGCCCATACGCTGGCATCTTACTTTTGAAAACCTTCAGCTTTGGAATATAGCTTTTGAAAATTCTGCTCGCGAAATTTCAGATTTGCAAGGGAATAGCACTCCAGAAAAGATCAATTTTATAGATAATGCATTTCGTCATTTAATTATCGGGGCTGAATTATTTCCAGAAAGTGGTTTCAATTTAAGATTGGGATATAACTTTAGACGCGGAGAAGAATTGCGCATTATAGATCAGCGTAGTTTCGCGGGATTAAGTGCCGGTTTTTCTGTCAAGTTTAATAAATTGCGTCTTAGTTACAGTTATGCCAGATATAACAGTGCAGCAAGCTCTGGATTTTTTGGATTAAATATAGATTTACAATAACTCAGCGCTAATTTTCACTATTTAGTTTCTCAATTTGAAAAAAATTACAATTGCCATAGATGGCTACTCGTCCACCGGAAAAAGTACAGTTGCTAAAATGCTCGCAAGCGAGTTGGAATACGTGTATGTAGATACAGGAGCAATGTACCGGGCGGTTACCCTATATGCGATGCGCAAGATATTTATTTCAGAAGGTAATTTTAATAAAGAGGCACTGATAAGGCATTTATTTATGATTAGCATCAATTTTGAACTTAATCGAAAGACAGGGATTGCAGATGTTTATCTTAATGGTGAAAATGTGGAAAATGAAATCCGTACTTTAAATGTCTCAAAGTATGTAAGTCAAATAGCCACCGTTTCTGAAGTACGCGAGAAGTTAGTAGAGCAACAACAGGAATTAGGACGCGGAAAAGGTGTGGTGATGGATGGTCGCGATATAGGCACAGTTGTTTTTCCCGATGCTGAACTTAAAATATTTATGTCTGCCTCGGCAGATGAACGTGCACAAAGACGCTATAAAGAACTTGTGGAGCGTGGAGATGATGTGAATTATGAAGATGTTCTGGAAAATGTTATAAAACGTGATAAAATAGATACTACCCGAGAGGATTCTCCGCTTGTAAAAGCTGATGATGCAATTGCAATAGATAATACGCATACCAATGTGGAGGATCAGTTTCACACCATTCTTCAATTAGCTAAAGATCGGATTTACGGCAGGATTTAGTAAGGTTTGACAATTCAACCGACAATTACTTTTTGTAAAAGTCTATGCCTGATAAAAAACTTCCCAATTCTCTGCTCTATTTAATGGCAACAGGCGCAGGACTTGTAGTTGCAAACAATTATTACAATCAGCCACTTTTAAATCTCATTGCTCAAACCTTTGAAGTTTCAGAATCTGAAGTAAGTAATATTCCTTTATTTAGTCAGATTGGTTTTGCATTTGGGTTACTTTTTATTATCCCTCTTGGAGATATGTTCCCGCGTAAAAAAATAATTCTTATAGATATCATTGCGGTGATAGTTGCCCTTGTAGGCACCGCGCTCGCACCTTCCTTATTCCTAATGACTATAGCCAGTTTTCTGGTAGGTTTTGCATCTGTAGTGCCGCAACTTTTTGTTCCCATGGCAGCGGAGTTGGCTAGTGAAGAACGCCGTGGTAGAGCGATAGGGATTGTAACTAGTGGATTGCTTATAGGGATTTTAGGAAGTAGGTTTATTAGTGGATACATAGGAGAATACTTTGGGTGGCGTTTTATGTATTACCTCGCCGCCGGTTTTATGGTGGTACTGGGGATTTTATTAAAAATAAAACTTCCTGAACTATATCCTGATTTTAAAGGTACTTACGGCCAACTCATGAAATCCATTTCCCACTATTTTAAAACCGAAAGTTCTGTACGGCTGGCAGCGCTGCGAGGAGGACTTGCTTTTGCTGGCTTTAGTGCGTTCTGGACTACGCTTGTTTTTTTAATGGAAGATTCATTTAATTATGGAAGCGGCATTACGGGCACATTTGGAGTTCTTGGGATAGCTGGTGCTTCTGCAGCAGCTTTAATGGGAAAACTTAGCGATAGAATAAATAAAAATAACCTTATCACTATTTGTGTATTGATAATGGTTGGTGCCTGGACGGTTTTTGAATTTTCAACATCTTCTATTATAGGGATAGTAATTGGTGTTGTTTTGGTAGATATGGGTGTGCAATCGCTGCATATTGTAAACCAGAATATTATTTTTTCCAGAAATCCAGAAGCGCGAAATCGGGTAAATACCATTTATATGGTAGGCTACTTTATAGGAGGGGCAATTGGCACAACAACCGGCGCTTATGCGTGGGAACTGTATAAATGGCCCGGTGTAGCAACTTTAGGATTGATTTATACCCTTCTTATACTAGTGGTTCATTTTATATTTAAGAAGCCTGTAGATTGAATAAAAGATAACTAAATAAGTTAAATTTTAAAGTGTCTCTCAAATTGAAGAATACGCTAGATTTAAAATTTTCTTATTCATAAAGAGCAGCATCCGTAAGTTTTTTGCGAAGTGTTTTAGATCGTTTATCTTCTCCATTATGACTCCAACCAGGAGCGTAAAACATATACCTTAATTTATCAGACCATTTGGTTGCACTGTTCATATCCTTCCATATAGCTTGATACTCGTGTGTTGCTACATCTATGGGTTTGTAGGAAGTTATATTTACAGTAAGACCATAAATAGGTTTTTCTAATTCATCCTCGCTTGCAAATGTTCCAAACATACGATCCCAGATTATTAAAACACCAGCGTGGTTACAATCCAGATATCTAATATTTGAAGCGTGGTGTACGCGATGATGCGATGGCGTGTTAAAAATAAACTCTATAGGTTTTGGTAATTTATTGACCAGTTCGGTATGGACCCAAAACTGATAAAACAAACTAATAGCGACCATTGTGAATATCATTAAAGGGTCAAAACCAAGAAGCGGCAAAGGAGCCCAAAAAATAAATTTGTGAATGCGTTCTCCAACACCTTGACGTAAGGCTGTGGCAAAATTCATTTTAATGGCAGAATGATGGGGCACATGACCAGCCCATAGAATGCGTACTTCGTGATTAAGGCGGTGGAACCAATAATAAGCCAAATCGTCCAACAGAAATAATGCAATCCACGCCCACCATTGTCTTCCCACTATATCCTTTAAAGGACTTATCTCGTGGAGAAAATAAAAAGCGATAAAAGCCAGTAATTTTGGTACAAACTCTACAATCCCTGTAAAGATGAGCATCCAGAAAGAAGCTTTGCTGTCTTTGCCATAATACAGTTCGAGGTTTCTCTTTTTTCCTATGTAAAATTCAATACCCAATGCTATAAAAAAAATAGGCAGGGCAAATAGAGTTAAATTGTCCTGAGACAATTCCGTTAAGAAATCTTTGATCGTCAAATTTTATTCTGGTTTATCTTAATTGCTTTATTGTAAGGTAGGTTTATGGTTGCATCTAGGTTAAAAAAACCAATTGGAAAAAATGAACTTTCAATCTTCCCCTATAATTTTTTTATTGAAGCCAATTTTGGATTTCATATACTTTGTTTAAAGTTATAAATTTTGGGTAAAGCACTTAAACTCTTTGGTTATTGGGCTTCATTTTTCAATTGTTCTTTAACTAATGCCTTTTTGAAATAATATTTATTGTTCATTTTAGCATCTTCAACAATTTCACGTTTTAATTCTCCAGTAGAGTATAGGTCAATTAATTGTTCTAGCAATTCTATTAGTTTTAATTGATATGCTTTATTTTTAATTATAGCAGGAACTTTTAATATTATTTTTTTATCTGCTATTGCCATTGATCCGTCCGAACCAATGTTAATTTGAATGTCATTTTTGTTATAGTTTTCTGAAATGAAAACTAAGTAGTTTGCAAATATGCTTAAAATAAATTTCTTTGAAAATTCCTCAATTGTAAGTTTTTCTCCTTGTTGAGAATAAAATTTCTGAGGATGCTCTTTTATTTCCTTTGTTAGTTTTAAGTTTTCAAAAGGGTCTTTGTTTTGAGTGTAATTTTTTGAAATAAAAGAAAAATTAATATCTTTTAATAGTTCAGATAATTTAAAATCGCCATCTGTATGATTTGTAAATACAGATGAGACTATTTCTGAAACTAAAAACTTATCACCATTAAAGACACAATATTCTACAGTTAATTTTTTTGAGTTTGTATGTAGCCAGAGATTATATAAAAATTGAGAAGAATGAATTGCTCTTTTTTGGAAATTCCCATATTCTTGCAAATCAATCAATTTTAATACAGAAGAATCATTTTTAGTTTTCAGTTTTTTTATTTTAAAACCTTGAAGACTTAAAGATGATTTAAAGTCTAATAATTTTGCTTCATCTCTAATATTTAAAGGCTCTTTTTCAATAGAGTTTCTTAATTCCTGTATTTCGTTTATATTGTCAAAGCAAAAAATAGTTTCTGAAATTCGAATTAGTTTAAACGTTAATAAGACCTTGGTTAAAGTTTTAAATAGTTCATCTTTTGATATTTGAAACTCTTCATTTCTCCCACTTTTTTTATACCAACAAATAATTTTACCATCAATGATTTTGGAGTTGTGATGATAAGCAATATTTCTCCATTGATTTAATCTGATTGAGTGACTGGAGATTATTAATAAATCATCTAAGTCAGTTGTTGAGATTAATTCGTCAATTATATCGCCTAAATCTATCGATTGGATTTTAGAAAAATCGGACTGTTTATTTCTTTTTATTCTGTTTAAATGAAATATTAACTTAATAAAAGGCTTAGAAATACCTTCAATAGTTTGTCCAATTATTCTTAAAGATTCTTCTAAATAATCCTCAATACAGAGACTTTTAATGTCTATTTGATTGTTGTATAAAGTCCAAAATCTTGAAATTCCTTGGCTAATCTCAGGCAACCAAGAGTTGTATGCTTCAAGTGTTTTTTCTAAGTTTCTATTTTTAGAATCATTAAATATTTGAAGTATAACATCAATATTTCTTATTGATTCTGGAAAATCATTTTGAACTAGGAGGAAAGAGAGCCAATTATTAACTAGGTCAGTTGTCGAATCTGTTTTTAGTCTTTGTTTATTTTGAAAATAGTTTGAAAAGCATTTTATGATTTCCGATTTTAATTCATCTGGAGACATTCCAAATTCATAAAATAAAGAAAGAGGATTTCTACTCTCAAAATCGTTTATCTTTTTTTTGTTTTTCAATTATTCGGGGGGTTTATGTAATGAAGCACAACACGATTATAAGAGTAAATTATCAAAAATAATCAAATCTTTTCCAGAATCCAGTCAGTATAAAAATCCAGAACTTCAGTTTTATTGGTTTCATTTTGGGTTTCGTGGCGTAATTCAGTCCACAATTTTAAGGTAGTATTAGTTCCTAGTTTTTCTGCAAACTTTTTACTTCCATTCATACTTGTAATATGATCATCAGTGCCGTGAGCTATAAGGACAGGTATAGAAGTCTGATGATTTTCATTTAAAAGATAAGCACCGTTATTTAGCAAGGCAAAATAAGTTCTAGGCGTGATTTGATTATGTACCAAAGGATCTTCTATATACTTTTTACCCACCTCTAAATCCCTTGAAAGATGTGCAGGTTCTAAATTTACTTTTTGAGGTATATGAATTCCAAGTTTCAGCAATAATTTGCCCAGCCATATCTGGATTTTATTTGGTTTTACGGCTAGTTCTATCCAGGGAGATGTTAGCAATACGCCTTTAAGTATTGTTTCTGTATGATCTACAAGATAACGCGCTGCCAGACCACCACCCATACTATGGCCATATAAAAACAGGGGAATGCCCGGATTTTCATTTCTAGCCTTTGCAATTAGAATCTGTATTGTTTTTAGATAAGAATTTAGGGATGCTATGTCACCCCGCTTTCCAGATGTCTTTCCGTGGCCTGGAAGATCGATAGCGTAAAAGCTTAACTGTTTTCTATTAAAATGTCGTGCGACGTGGGAATATCTATCTATATGCTCGCCAAACCCGTGAACAAGGCAAACAACAGCCTTTTGTTGTGGAGCTTTCCATATAGCGCCTTTTAAATTATAATCAGTCGTTGGTAAGGTAAAAGACTGGCTCTCAATAATTGAATGCATTAGTTTGTTCTATATAGTATTTTATTTAAAAAAATTATGTAATTTTGCACTCCTTTTGACAGTGTAGGAAGTCCAAAAGGAATTGAAAATCAAATTTTTAAACCTCTTTTACGGTTTTGACTGTTTAGATTTCCTCAGAAACGTAAAATACAAACTTTTTATCAGCAATGGCTGAAGAAACTAAAAATACCGAAGTTCAGGATG
>CAXBEL010000204.1:0-8265 GCA_963974735.1 uncultured Flavobacteriaceae bacterium
TATAATAAGTTTGATTACTTGCTAACACATGTGATCTATACCGTGGGAAAGGTTACCTATGTTGTTCTGAGATCCAAACTTTTATACAAAATAACTGCGCATCAATTCCAAAACCTACCCATTTACACCCATTTGAAAATATAGTAGACTTTTTAGTATATTATTTGATCCAATTAAGATTAATGTTACTCAACAATCTAACATTGTTGATTCTCTATTCAAACTTGTCATCCGTCGCTTTACTCATTTTCACAGGCCAAATAAGAGTATTTTGCTATACATAACTGGTTTGGTTAATACTTATAGTTAAGTAGAATCATTAATCTAAATTTATAATTATGTCAAAATATATCTTCGCATTTCTTATCTGTTTTGGTTCGATACAGGCACAGACATTTAATACTTCAAAAATGGATAGTTTATTCACCCTACTTGAAGATAACAATAAAGGTATGGGGAGCTTTTCGATTTTCTCTGACGGAAGTGAAATCTATCAAAAGTCTTTTGGTTTTTCTGATTTATCAAACAATAAACGAGCAAATAATTTAACAAAATATCGCATTGGCTCAATAACCAAAACTTTTACTGCTGCCGTTATTATGCAACTTGTAGAAGAAGGAAAATTAAACCTCGGTACATTGCTGAGTGAGTATTTTCCTGAAATACCAAATGCTGATAAAATTACAATTGAGGATTTATTAAGGCATCAAAGCGGACTATTTGATTTAACAGCAGATGAAAATTTAACCGAATGGATGACAAAACCGCAATCCCGTGAGAAAATAATTGAACGAATTATGGACAACGGAACTGTCTTCGAGCCCAAAGAAAAAACAGAATATTCGAATACTAACTATATTTTGCTCTCCTACATTGCAGAAATTATCGACAATAAGAAGTTTGAAGAAATTCTGGAAACCAGAATAATTGAACCATTAAATTTAAAAAGAACTGAATTTGGCAAGAAAATAAACGCTGCCAACAATGAAGCTTTATCTTACAATTATGAGGCAGAATGGAAGTTGATCGATGAACAAACTGATATGAATTTTCCTATGGGAGCAGGAGCTATTGTATCGACACCCACAGAGTTAAATATTTTTTTTAGCCATCTTTTTTCGGGCAATCTAGTTTCAGATAATTCATTGTCTCAAATGAAAAATGCTCAAAACGGAATTGGATTTGGGTTGATGAAGCTGCCTCTTGGCGACAAGGAAGTTTATGGACACGGCGGAAGTATCGATGGCTTTCAATCTTTCGCAGCTTACTTTCCAAAAGAAAAAGTTTCTTTCGCTTTAACAACAAATTATATCTATACTCAAGTTTCTAATATTTTTATTGGAGCAGTACAGATCTATTTTGGGATGGATTATAAACTCCCAGACTTTTCTCCTATAAAAACAGTTCAATTAAGTGATGAAGAATTAGAGATATATTCAGGCACGTATTCTAGTCCAGATTTCCCAATGGATATTATAATTACAAATGATGGCAATAAATTAATGGCCCAAGGAGAAGGACAATCTTCTTTTTCATTAGATGCTATAGAGAAAAACATATTTTATTCAGAAAATGTGATGATTACATTAAAATTTATTCCAGAGCAAAATAAAATGATAGTTGAACAAAGCGGACAAACTTTTGAATTAATGAGGGAATAAAAACTCCATTCGCTCTATCAAAAACCGGTGAACAGCTACTCTTGATGTACTTTTCCCCCCGCATACCATGAATCTACAACACGCCTGTAAATTCAATATGACCGGTACGTTAGCTTTTTTCAACTTGTGCAACAAACACAATACCGGTATGCATTGCTGGGTTATTGGCCGTCACGCAAAATCCTACAGATTTTCCTCCGTCTGGTTCTTTTTATTATCTTGGTTTCTTGAATACGCACGGCGCATATACCAAGCATTGGCAATAATGTGATAAACGAAATAATGGAATTATAGGAAAAAGAACTAATCGAATTCGCAGCATTGTTTAAACAAAACAAAGATGAAAGTAACACTTATAAGTATTCCAGTTCGAGATCAAGAAAAGGCTTTACAATTTTATACAGAAAAATTGGGCTTCTTAAAGAATAAGGACATACCCTTAGGAGGTGGAAATAGATGGCTGACCTTAGTTTCTGCAGAATGGCAGGATGGACCAGAATTATTACTGGAACCAGCTCCTAATCATTTCGAACCCTGTAAAGTCTATCAAGATGCATTAAGGGAGGCTGGATATCCTTACACGCAATTTGATGTTGACAATGTTGACACCGAATATGAAAGACTAACAAAACTTGGAGTAGAATTCAGTATGAAACCAACTGAAATGGGAACTGTAAAAGTCACAGTTTTTAATGATACTTGTGGAAATAATATTCAACTTGTGGAGGAATTGTAAATAACAAAGGAGAATTAATAATTCCCATAAAATACGAATTGAATAATTTATACGAGAAATTAAAAACACTGTAGCAAACACCTTATAAAATTAAATTGCTTTCTCTATTCTGAGAGTGAGACAATTGGGGCATACTCATTTTAGCCAGACATTGTGCATAATTAAAAATAGAATAGACTGAATATTTTTATCTTTTAGGGCCACTGTTCATTTAACCATACACTAGATCTAATTAATAAAAATTCTGCATAAATGAAATTATTGATCACTCTTATAACCCTCCTACTTTCGATTAATATTTACGCTTGTGAATGTGCTTTGCAGAACACAATGGAAAAAACAGAATCATCCGATTTTGTGGGACGAGTAAAGATTAAACAAATAAAGCAGGACTCGATAAATCAAGAATATTTTAATTTAACTGTAGAAGTTCTAGATATTTTTAAAGGTGATTTTAATGATGATTTAAAAATAATCACATATGATAATAGTATGTGTAATATATATACATCTAAAGGAACTGAGTGGCTTGTTTATGCTACCATTGATAAGAAAAAAAAATTGAGTTTTGGATATTGCTCAGGATCAATTCAAATAGACCAAGATTTTGATTCAAAAAAATATCCAAATGCGGAGAAAAAAAATACGGCCTCGATTCAAAGAAAGTTAGGACTTCTTAGATTTTTAAACCAGAATAACATTATTCAGGAAAGTAATCCTTCAATTCATTCATTTTTATCAAGTACCTGCTTAGATAATATTAAAGGCTATGAAGGAAAAATTGGAGAATTTGCTGTTTACGAAATCCTTGTAAACAAAGATCTTTCTGTCGAGAAAATTAATCAAATAAAGAAGTTTAGTAATTCTCAATTAAATTCCCAACTTGATATTTGTATAAATAATATAACTTTTAGAAAAGACAAGGAAAGCGCAAATCTAAAAGAAAAGACAAAAAAGATAGTACCTATATTCTATTACGAAAAGGAAAAAGGCAATCCTAGTTTTATTAGTAGTTGGGATTTATAAATTAACCGGAGCAACCAGCCATAATACAAATGGCGAGTTTTGAGAATTGTCAACAGCACAACTTTTCGAGCCTGTTTCAGGTTCTCATAAATATGGGTAAAGAAGTACTATTCTAACTTGTGAGCAATTTAAATAGTCTAAGACAACATCATTTAATATCGCCGACAGCCATTTTCATATCCTAAATAGTTTAAAGATAGTAATCTTTATTGAATTAAAACATTTTGCTATATAGCAACTAGCAATCCTTCAACTATAATAACTTTAGGATTCGAAAAATTTGGTATTCATAAAAAAAAAAAAAATGAAAATACTACGTGATCTTTTAGAAAAACAGTTACAAAACTTATACAATTCAGAATTATTAATTTTAATTCTTTCAGTTAAAACTTCGTTTATAAAAAAAGAATTATTAATTTTAAAAGCCCTTGCGGAGATGCAGGAATACGTAACAGACTATGAATTACAAGATATTCTCCTAATGTATACAAGGGAAACTCACGACCAGAAGGTTAGGTTAGAAGAAATTGGGGAATTGCTCAAGTCAAAAATTGCTGTTAAAGACGGAAATATCATACGTGGTCTGCTTGAAGATGTTCGGGAACTATACCGGGAATTTCCTAAAGGATTATTAATGGATATGGGTATCATAACTAAACTTATGCACATTACCCATTTTCAAATTTCTGGATATGAGTCTGCTTTGCTCTTTTCTAAAAACTTGGATATTGGGGAAATGTCTGAAAAACTGGAAAAGACATTGGATGAAGCTTACGAAGCTGATGAATATTGCGCTACTTATGCGAAAAACATTATGCTTAAAAAGAAATGATCGATGATCATATAAATAAATTAATTAACGTTTCTATACCCATTATTGATAAGTTGCAGCGACTATAAGCTTCTCACAGAGTCGATGGTGCGAATTTTTTCTATTGCGCCTATAAGAATTGAACATTGGAAACTGGGCACATTATAAATTAACTTTAACTGAGTAATTGCGGTAAAAAGTTAATTTACGCCTTCTAATTTTCGATCGACCGTTTTTCCTTTTTTGATTAATAGCGTGACGTCTTCTAAAATCAAATACAAACAAGGTACAATGATCAAGATGATTGAAGTGGCAAAAACAATCCCGAAGCCCAAGGAAATTGCCATGGGAATCAGATAAAACGCCTGACTCGAAGTTTCCAAAATAATGGGTGCAAGTCCACCAAAAGTCGTTAGGGTCGTGAGCATGATAGGTCTAAACCTTCGCAGACCTGCCTCATGAATAGCTTCATATATTGAAAGAGAATCCCTTTTCTTATTCGCATAATCTATCATAATGAGCGAGTCGTTCACCACCACTCCAGATAGTGCAATAACCCCCATTAAACTTACCAGTGACAGATCATAGCCCAGCATAATATGCCCTAATACTGCTCCCACGATGCCAAAGGGTATTGCCATCATAACAATTAAAGGTTGGGTATAACTGCCAAAGGCCATAGCCAGAAGTGCATAAATAAGTAACATCGCCATCGAGAATCCGCCCGAAAGGGAGTCTGTCGATTCTCGCATATCTGCCTGGCTACCTTCAAAGCTCCAGGTAAGACCGGGATAATCTGTCCTCAATTGAGGCAAAACTTCCTCTTGTACCGTGGCCAATACCCTACTTACCGCATTGGCGGGCTCAACATCCATCCCCACATTTACCACACGCCTTCCATCACGCCTATTGATGGAGGTAAAGGCTTCACGTTGCTCTACACGCACCACATCAAGCAGCGGGACTTCAACACCGTCTTGGGTGCGAATCAAGAAATTTTCTAGATTTTGAATGTCTTTTCTTTCTGCTAGCGGAAGTTTTACACGTACTTCAATCTCATTAGTTCCCCGCAATTGGCGCATAGCAAGTGCTCCATAAAAAGCATCCCGCACCTGCCTACCAATCTCAGAAGAAGTCAGGCCTAAATTTCGGCCTTCTGGCAATAATTTAAAATCATACTGAAGCTTGCCTTTGTTGAAATTATCATTTACATCCCGGGTATTCTCAAAAGCTTCCATTTGGTCAAAAAAGGCAGCACTGGCCCGCTCAAGCACATCAATATCTGAATGGCTTAAATCTACGCTTATATCCTGCTGGTAGCCTCCAGGACCTCTTTCGGCTTCAAAAGTGATTTGATCAACACCCTCAATATCCCCTATATTATCCCGCCATAAGGCAATTAGTTCACCAGCTGACATTTCTCGTTCATCAGGCGGTCGCATCACGATCTCTACATCAATAAAGTTTTGGCCCCGCACATTGGTTTTGATTCCTTCGGCAACTTCATAGAGATTATGTTCTTCAAACATGCGCTGCGTTGATCTGGTTATTTGCTCGGCAACTTCGGCAGCTTGATCGGGCGTTGTGCTTACGGGCAACATAACGCCAGCTTCTATCTCATCTGCGGCAACCTCAGGCATCATAATCATTCCCATATGATCACTATACCCATAGCCCCCTACAATAAGTAATAGCGCAAGGGAAATACTTAGCGTAATATACCGGTGCTTCAGGCAGAGATCAAGAAAAGGCCGGTAGTACTTATCGATAATTTTGTTGTATCCCTGTGCAAAAGATTGTTGCCAACTTTCAAGGCGCTTAACCCACCCTTTTTTCTTTTTCTTTTTAGTAGTATGTGCCAAATGTGAGGGCAGGATAAAAAGCGCCTCAATGAGAGAAACCGCTAAAATAACTATAACAACTGCGGGCAACGGCCACCAAAATTTACCGGTCTCACCCGGCATAAATAATAGAGGAATAAATGCAATTATGGTGGTTACAATACTGAAAAAAACAGGCTTTGAAACATCTCTGGTACCCGCGATGGCAGCATCAACATAATTCATCCCCTGCTGCCTATATTCATATATGTTTTCACCCACCACAATGGCGTCATCTACCACGATACCCAAAACTACCAGAAATCCAAACATAGAAATCATATTGATACTGATTCCTACTAAAGGCAACAGCACCATACCACCAATAAATGAAATAGCCATACCCATCATTACCCAAAAGGCTAAACGGTATTCCAGAAAAAGGGCAAGGATGATCAAAACAATAAAAATGGCCATGATTCCATTTTCTGTAAGTAGGGAAAGTCGCTCGCGGTAATCTTCGGCCCTATTGCTATCAATTCTTGATTGTACCCCGGGAGGTAATTGAAAATCATCCAGTATTTGTTGAACGGTTTCTGCAATATCAAGAGGAGATTGATCGCCTATTCTAAAAATTTCCATTTCAACCGAAGGCGTCTGGTTAAACTGCCCGTGAAAGCCGGTTTCCTCAAATCCGTCAGTAATCGTAGCGATATCGCCCAAGGTAACTTTGGCTCCAGAAGGCGAAGAAACTATGGTAATGTGGCTAAATTCTTCTGCCCACTGCTTGCGCTCCTGCATACGCAGTAATATTTCACCAGTTTGTGTTTCTACAGCTCCCGCAGGGACATCTTCACTGGACTGGGCAATTATTTGGGCAACCTGCCCTAAGGTTAGGTTGTATTTTCTAAGGTTGTGCCTATTGATATCTACATGGGTAACATATTCGGGCACATTGCCTATTTCAACCTGAGTGATTTCAGGATTGCTCAGCAGCCTATTGCGTAAACGTTCTGCTAGTTTACGAAGCGTCCAGATATCAACATCACCATAAAGGCCAACTTCCATAACATCCCGTTGCCGTGACTGCAGACTTACCTGAGGCTCTTCAATTTCATCGGGAAACGTGCGAATCCTACTTATTTCCTGATCAATATCCTGAAAGGCTTTCATGCGGTCTGTACCCGCGACCAATTCAATTAAAATCTCACCCGAACCTTCATTGGCCGTCGAAACTATTTCTTTGATGCCCTGCACGCCCCTTACGGCTTCTTCTACGGGAAGTAATATGCCCTGCTCCACTTCGGCGGGCGCCGCACCTGGGTAAACCACATTAATTTCTACAAAATCAAGCTGAAATTGAGGAAAAACCTCTTTCTGAATATTGAACATGGTCCAGATTCCACCACCTATAAGTATAAGCATAAGTAGGTTTGCCGCGATAGAATTGCGGGCCATGTAGGCGATAGCACCTTCCTTACGAATCTTTTTTTTCTCTTTTTTGCTCAAAGAAATTAAGGTTTTATAGTTTCAAATTCTGTGGAATCATTTTCTTTTGTTCTCAAATCGATACCCTCGCTTACCGTGCTCAAATTAGTGGTCACTACTTGCGCATCACCCTCAAGACCTTCGGTTATATAGGCATACTCAGCATCAGTAAGTAAAACATCAACTTCTTTAATTGAAAGTTTGTTGTTGTTCATTACCCAAACCGTCTGATTATTGCGCAAGTAATCCCGCTTTAACCGTACCACATCCTGAACTTCTTTGCCCTGTATTTTTGCTTCAACAAAAGAGCCAATCATAAGTTTTGGAGTTTGCGTACTATCATTTTGATGTGCTAAAGGGTCGGGCACCTTGACTAAAATACGAGCAAGTCGTGTCTGGTCATCAAGAGCACCTACTTCCTTGTCTAAATATCCTATTCTGTATTTGCCTTCTTGCCAAGCTGTAGTATTCCTCACTGTGACCGTTGAACCTTTTTCCCGGGTGGAGCTGGGGAATTCAAGCCATTGCAACTTGGAAACGGGAACAGTTAAAGTCACCCAATAATAGTCTGTTCCTACCAAACGACCGAGTTGATCTCCCACTGAAACTTGTGAACCCACCGAAACATTTTGGGTAAGAATATGGGCATCAAAAGGTGCCCTAATAGTAGTTCTGGCCAAATCCAGCTCGGCTTGATTTACTAATGCTTGTGCCGCCCTGATT
>CAXBEL010000205.1:0-8191 GCA_963974735.1 uncultured Flavobacteriaceae bacterium
CCAAAGACTTTATAATCCTGGTTCTGATATCCTTTTTAATCGCTTTTCCTTTAGGATTTTATCTAATGAACAAATGGTTGCAGGATTTTGCCTATCGTATTGATATTAATGTCTGGGTATTTATTATGGCAGCCGCAATCACCATATTTATTGCTTTTTTAACCATAAGTTTTAAAAGTATACAAGCCGCTACTGCCAATCCTATCAAAAGTTTAAGAACCGAATAACTAAAACAATTATGCTACTAGAACTAAAAAATATTTACAAATGGGTAAAATCTGGAGGAAAAAGAACATTCCTGCTCAATGGTATAAATCTCTCTGTAAATGAAGGGGAATTTATCTCAATAATGGGTCCTTCTGGGTCTGGAAAATCCACTCTGCTGAATGTGATAGGTATGCTGGATGGTTTTGATGAAGGAGAATATAATTTTTTAGATGAACCGGTACATCAGCTCAAAGAAAAACACCGCGCTAATCTGTATAAGGAATACATTGGTTTTGTTTTTCAGGCGTATCATTTAATAGACGAGTTGACGGTATATGAAAATATCGAAACTCCTCTTCTTTATAAAAAAATAAAATCTACAGAACGCAAAGCACTCGTGGCAGATATGCTGGACCGTTTTAATATAGTAGGTAAAAAAGATCTCTTCCCTACTCAATTAAGTGGGGGGCAACAACAATTGGTAGGTATTGCAAGAGCATTGATCACAAAGCCAAAATTAATTCTAGCAGATGAACCTACGGGTAATCTCAACTCAAAACAAAGCGATGAGATTATGCTGCTGTTTAAAGAATTAAATGAAGAAGATGGGGTAACAATTATCCAGGCGACCCATAATGAGCAGAATGCCGCCTACGCTTCCCGTACCATCCATTTACTGGATGGCAGTATGACCAGGAAATAAGCAAAAACCAAAAAATATTTATGTTACGTATACTACTTTTTTGCATCACACTTTTTATTCATTGGATAGGTTTTGCTCAAACTGAAGAAAAAGTACCGCTTAGTTTAAACGAGTGCATCAAAATTGCGCTTGAAAACAATCTTGATTTAAAAAGTTCGGTTTTAAGTGCTGAAACTTCTGAAGTTCTATTTAAACAAACGCGGTCTGATGTATTACCAAAACTCAATGGAAATTATAATCTGGGCGTTACAAATGGGCGAAGTATAGACCCCTTTAGCAATGACTACATAGATCAACAATTAACTTTCTCAAATGCGGGATTAAATTTAAACGCAGTTGTTTTTAATGGCTTTCGGTTGATGAACAGCGTACGCCGGGATCGCTTTAACCTAAAGGCTTCAGAAATGGAAATTAATGAAGCCCGTCAAAATTTAATTCTAAATGTAACCCTTGCCTATTTACAGATTCTGAACAATCAGGATTTAGTAGAATTAGCCAGATTAAGACTCATCACTACAGAAAGACAAACTGAACGATTAGAAGTTCTTTATAATGAAGGAGAAGGTAATCCTGCTGACTATCCCGATATTAAAGGTCAGTATGCAAATGATGAGGCAAGTGTAATTGATGCAAAAAACAACTTGCGCAATTCTGTTTTAAGTTTGGCGCAGTTGCTCAATGTAGATTATGACATCGTACCTGAAGGTTTAAATACATTGACAGAATTTGAAGATTACGATCTAACGGCCAATCAAGTTTATCAAGAAGCATTGGAGAATCTTGCAACTTTTAAAGCGAAGGAATTTAGAATTGAAGCTGCCAAAAAGGATGTAAATGTTTCAAAATCATTTTATATTCCAGAGGTTTCTGTCTTTGCTCAATTAAACACAAACTACTCCAGTGCTGCACAATTATTTACAGAAAACGGCAGTGAGTTTGTAGAAAGCGGTGGATTTATAACTATAGATGGTGAGGATATTCCGGTTATTTCTAACGAAATACAGTATGCGGGGGATGAAATATCATACAGCGATCAATTTAGTAATAACTTAAGCTCTGCTGTGGGCGTAGAAGTAGCTATACCTCTTTTTAATGGGTTTAGGGCAAAAAACAATGTCTCCCTACAAAGGATCAAATTAGAGGAATCTATAGTTGATTTTGAAAACACGAAATCACAATTTAAACAAGCAATAAAACAAGCTCATTCTGATATGGAATCTGCTCTGCAGCGATACGAAGTGTTACAGAATCAAGTTTCGGCATTTGAAGATTCTTTTCGGGTAAATGAAATTAGATTTAATAATGGAGTCTCAAATATCGTTGCTTATATAATAAGCAAGAACAATCTTGACAACGCCAGAATTAATCTCTCCAATGCAAAATACGAATACCTATTGCGGGTCAAAGTACTGGAATACTATAGAGGAAACAGTATTTAACTCAGAAATGTATTTTCATCTAAATTTTCTTTGAATCATATTCAATTTAATTGAAAGAGTTAGCGACAATATCACAAACCGTTCTTTCCTTTAGTCTAAGTAAAAAAATTTAAATTTTAATATAACGCATTCATTTTCAGTCAATAAAATATGATTATTCTATAGAAATTAATTGAAAATCACTACATTAGCTACATTCTCCCTAAATTTTCTTACTGGTATTTTATTAAAAACTACACTCGATGAAAAAACTATTCATTTTGGGAATAATTATTTGTTCTGCAATTTCCTGCAAGGACAACCCAACAGTAAAAAAGGCAAATGAGGTTAAGGACAATATTTCAAATACCACAAAAGCTGCTCGCGAATTAAATAGGATGCAGGAAGATATTCAAGATCTGCAAGAACAGGAACCACTTACTAATGAAGATCTTAAAAAATGGCTGCCTGAGGAATTAAAAGACATGAAACGCACCAGTTATAGGGCAGGGCAACTTGGGATGGCTAGTATTGCTTCAATAGAAGCTACATACCAAGAGGAGAACAGCGATAAAAAACTTAACGTGCGTGTTATTGATGGTGCTGGCCAAATGGGAGCTTCGATGACAGCTGGGGTAAGAATGATGCTCTCTCAGGACTTTGAAGAAGATAGTAACAGAGAATCACGCCGTACCATTAAGAAAAAAGGAATGAAAGTTATAGAAACCTACAGAAAAAACTCAAATGACAGCAAACTGGAATTTTTGCATGATGATCGTTTTTTTGTAAGTCTTGAAGGCGACAATATGGATCTGGATGAGCTTTGGGATCGTGTGGATGAACTGGACTTCGATGACTTAATTTAAAAAGTTGGCCCTAAAATTTCAGAAAATATCCTTTAGAAAATAAACTAACAATAAAGCCCATCCTGTCGCTAGCAATAGACCCCCCAGTGGAGTAATGGCACCTAAGTATTTTAACTTCTTTCCTGAAGAAGCACTTAAACATAGCCCATAAATACTAAAGGAAAATAATACGGTCCCTAGAATAAAGCAATTAACAATTATAGATTCCAGCGTTGTTGTAAATCCTAGATTAAAGCTTAAAATAAGCAACACAATGGCGTGGTACATCTGGTATTTAACCCCAGTTTCAAAACTTGCCATTTGGTCTGAAGTAAAACGTTTTTTTAATGCGTGAGCACCAAAAGCACCAAATACAATAGCTAAAAACCCGAATAAGCACGCAAATAACTGCGTCATTAAAATTCCCATAGAATGATTGTTAATAGTGGGATTAAAGATAAAGTTTAGCATAAAGAACTTCTTATTTTTAATGGGAAAATAATATATTCCCAAAATGAACTTAGCCTCTTACATTCACGACATACCAGACTTTCCTAAACCGGGAATAATTTTTAAAGACATCAGCCCACTATTAATGGATGCTGCTGCCACAGCAGAAGCGGTAAACCAATTGGCTTTATCAATAAATGAACTAAAACCTACTAAAATTGTGGGTATAGAGTCCCGAGGTTTTTTACTGGGAATTCTTCTTGCTCAAAAACTAGGTATAGGTTTTATACCCATTCGTAAACCAGGCAAACTGCCGGGTTCTATTTTGAGTCAAAAATATGCATTAGAATATGGTGAAGATGCTATCGAAATTCAACAAGGAGCTTTATCTCCTAATGAAAAGGTGATCATTCATGATGATGTTCTTGCTACGGGAGGCACGGCGTCTGCAGCGTGTAAATTAGTAGAAAAATGTGGTGCTGAAGTTTTGCAATGCAATTTTCTAATAGAGCTTGATTTTTTAAAAGGAAGGGAGAAGCTTGAGCAATACGAGATTGCATCACTATTAAATATGAAATTAATCTAGAGCATTTTTTGTAACCCAAAGTTTATAACCAAAAAGTGCCAACTGCAATTTACTTGCCTTGGACAAATCAATATTCTTTTTAGTATAACTGGGCAACACCTTTTTATTAAGTTTAGCTAAAGCTTTAAAAAGTTTTTTCTTTATCATTTATCAATCTTCTTCTGGTATGTTTTACCAAATGGTGTGGCAATTATCAAAGTTATCATTTTTAACATGATTCTGAGCGCGCTTTCAGAATCAGTTAAGAATTTTAATAGCTATCTAACAAAAGATGCTGTGGATTAAATGAAGTATTACACTGACCATAATTGAAAAGTTTTAAAGATTAATAACTGGTTTTTTGATTGATTGTTCTACAAAGTATGTGAGATAAGTTCACATCTACAAGCAAATAGGCAAAAATCAATGAAAGTGACTACACAATTGTAAGCTTATAAATGCCATGTATTTAATATAAATTATAATTCCCTTCAATAATGTTTAAATTTATAATCGTAAACACTATAATCTATTTTAAATTGATAGATACCAAGGCGGTTTTAAGGAGGTTCTATTAAGTTGAAGCGTAAAAAAATGCTTTATCGGCAGGGTTATGCCTATTTCATCTTTTTGAAAGCCAGTTTTACCCAATAAAAAGCGGTCATGAAAATTTTTCATGACCGCTTTTAATGCATTTATTTTTACGTCTATTCTTTTATTTTAATAAGAACAGCACCTTTTTTACCTTCTGCTTTTTTACCAAATGCAGCATAAGCAGATTCTCCTTTTAAAATATTAATAGACTCTATTGTTTCAGGTTTAATCTTGTTTACTTTTTTAGCATTTGAAATTTTTCCATCTACGACATACAACATATCATCCTTTAAATCTTCTGTCAATTCTGTTGTACGCTTATTTTTAATTCTGGTTTCATATTCAAAATTGTCATTCCGATTCTGTCTCTCCTCTTCTATAATGAGTCTTCTCTCTTTTTGCTTGGCAATTATCGCCTCTCTGCGTTCTTGCATCTCCTCAGATATTTCCATCTGCGCTTCGGTTAGCTCCTTCTGTCTTTCATTTGTCAGCTCTTCTTCGCGCTCTTTTAGCTCCTGAGTAACCTCAGCCCTCCTTGCGTCCATTTCCTCCATGCGCTTTTCCATCTCAAGTTCTCTTTGCTCACGCGTTGCCTCAGCTTGTTCTCTTCTGGCTTCCATTTGAGCTTTTCGTTCTTTAATTCTTTGCTCATACTCTTCAGAATCCAGCTTTCCTGTTCTGGAACTCGATCTGCCAGAAGTAAAACCTGTTGTCCCTTCTTCAGTTCTAAACAAGATTATATCTTCTATTCCATCTGTGTCACTTAGGCTATAATTATTTGTGTTCCCGTTAAGGTTATCTTTCATTTTAAGAGAAATCCTATTAATAATCTTATCATCTGTATATCCCAGTTTTGAAACCTTAAGGCTAATATCATAATTAGATTCCAGGTTATTTACAAGAGCATCTATTTCATCACTTGTCATTGTTTTTTTAATAGTTACACGAAATGATTTCCCCTGATAATTCATAACATTTTTGCTGTTTTTATTACTCTCTTCTAAAACCAAAGCACCATCTTCTGCTTGCGATCCATATTTTGAAATAGCTTCGGCCTTAGGTAGTTCTCGTACAGTTTTTAATGTACTAACAGAATCTATATCTCTGCCTAGTCTGCCTAAAATAGAATCCCTATCTATCAATGCTGGATTTTGACCTAAACCACTTTCTTTGCTCAGAATAATCTGAAGACTCTCTTGATTGATCATTATCTGTGTCCCTTCATCTTCAAGTTCCTTAACCCATAATTGAGGTCCCGCTTTATATTGAAATGCATAACCCAAGTAGTTTGTTGGGGAATTTTCATCTCTACTAAATCGC
Source organism: uncultured Flavobacteriaceae bacterium (assembly GCA_963974735.1). GTDB lineage: Bacteria > Bacteroidota > Bacteroidia > Flavobacteriales > Flavobacteriaceae > Leeuwenhoekiella. The sequence goes on from CAXBEL010000205.1 coordinate 6,103, forward strand.
TTGAAGAATCTTTGATCATTTTTAAATTTAGTTTCAAAATTTAAAGCCATAATCCTACCAGAAGCATTTCTTTTTACTACTTCTATATTAATATTAAGGTCTGGATGATTTTCTGTAAAATAATTTTCCATCACCATAATAGTTTCATCTGAAGATGTGGGCGTTAATAAAAAAATTGGTTCTTCTTCTGTCTCACTATTAGAGAATGCTGATGTTGACTTTTTGAATTTCACTTCTTCTTTAACGTTAAAGCTCCATAAGAAAGCCGCAATAACAGGTAGTATTAAAAGTGTTTTCCACTTATTGTAATTGTGAGAGGTTTGTTTGTTTAACATAACTATTCGTTTTTTGATAAATGAATGATAAAAGGTATTGACTAATGCCGGAGTCTTTCCTGCTGTCATTACCTTAACTAAAGTAAGTTGATAAGTCTTACTATTACTTATTTGAGATGTTGCCTGGTGATCTGCCATATATTCCAGGTTTTGCTCTATGCTCAATTTATATAACCAGGAAAAAGGATTAGCCCAATGAAAAATAACAAGCACTTGAGCTAAGAGTACGTCTACTGTATGGGCTTGTTTTGCGTGGGCACGCTCATGTTCCAATATCAACTCTAAATCTTCAGCATTGTGTTTCTCTGAGTTATATGCGATATAATTAAAAAAAGAAAAAGGAGCCTCTATGGTGGTACTTTCAACATAATTAAATCCATTTTTCTTTAGAATATTTTCTTTTTTTAGAAAAACCAAAAGACTTCTCAATTGAAAACCAAACCGAATGAACATTACAAGAATTCCTATAGAATAAATGTACAATCCTATTTGCCACCAATCCATTTCTTCAACTGCAGATCCTTTATTTACAAGATTCTGAGCTAATGAACTGTCAAAAACCAATGCGTCTGATGGAAGAGGATCTACATAAACTGTTGTAGTAAAAATAATAAACGGAAGGATAAAAGATCCTAAAACCCCTATAATCAGAAAGTACCGGTTTAAGCTGTAAAAGGTTTCCCGTTCTAGAAATAACCTATAGATTGCATAGAATAATGCTAAAACAAGTGAGGCTTTAAAAAAATAAAAAAGAGTTTCCATATATTATTTCTTTTTCTCTATTATATCCAGTATCTCCCTCAACTCATCTGCAGATATTTTTTCTTCCTTTGCAAAAAAAGAAACCATATCCTTATAAGAGCTATCAAAAAAGCGTCTTGTAGCTTCATTCAAGAATCGCTTACCGTAGGCTTCACGCGTCACAACTGGATAATACTGATGTGTTTTACCAAAGGCGGTATGCCCTACATATCCTTTTTCTTCAAGATTGCGTATTATGGTTGATACCGTATTATAGTGCAGGTTTTCATCTTTAAACTCTGCCTGAACCTCTTTTACAAATGCTTTTTCTAAACTCCAGAGCACGTGCATAATTTCTTCTTCTTTATTCGTGAGTTTTTCCATGCTATACAATTTAGGATACAAAATAAATTTAGAGTATTATATAAATCAAACTTAAAACGAAATTTTTAGTTATACAACTATTTTTATAGTTATTCCTTAATAAATCTATTAATCACTTATTAATTAACGCTTTAAAAGGTAAAATTATTCTAATTAGCTACCTATGAACCTACAGTAGAAATTTTCTCTTATTTTTACAGAAACCTTTGATTCATTTGGACATCCTAGAAAATTTTAGAATTCTCGATATCATAGATATTCTTCTTGTAGCAACCCTACTCTATTATGTTTATAAACTTGTAAAGGGAACGGTTGCCATAAATATTTTTCTGGGAATTGTGATTATTTATCTCATTTCTAAACTGGTACAGATCCTTAAAATGGAGCTTCTCGGGACCATTCTTGGGGAATTTGTAGGCGCTGGTATGTTTGCTCTAATCGTTGTTTTCCAACAAGAGATACGTAAGTTTTTATTAATGGTAGGTTCTACAAAGCTGGGCAGGAAGAGCGGTTTTCTAAAGCACATCAAGTTTCTACAAGATGAAGCCATAAGTACTACTAAAGTTGAAGAAATTGTTATGGCTTGTGAAAAAATGTCACAGGATAAAACTGGTGCGCTGATTGTGATA
>CAXBEL010000206.1:0-8177 GCA_963974735.1 uncultured Flavobacteriaceae bacterium
CAATTCATTAGAAGCCATGTCAAGGTACTTTGTACAATGATATGGCTTTTTTTTTGGGGTAAATTTTCCTTCTTACTTAATTTTCTACTAATTCCCTCATTTCCTCCACCGCCATACGCATTAACAATTTTTAAACAGCCTAAAACAGCTGTAAAATCCTATATTTGCAAACTGAAAAATAAAGAATAAACATAATAGATATCAAACCATCTAAAAGAGGCTTGTTTTAGCATAGATAATCTTTTAGATTTTTCTGAAAACCCTTTAATGTATGTCCATAAACACTAAAATAGCTTACACTAAAACTGACGAAGCCCCTGCTCTGGCAACATATTCACTTCTACCTATAATTAGAAAATTTGCCAAATCTGCAAATATTGAATTAGAAGTAAAAGATATTTCTTTAGCCGGGCGTATTATAGCAAACTTCCCAGAGAAATTAACAGAGGAACAAAAGCGATCTGATGCTCTTGCTGAGCTGGGGGAATTGGTTAAAAAACCAGAGGCTAATATTATTAAGTTACCAAACATTAGTGCATCTGTACCACAGTTAACGGCAGTATTAAAGGAACTTCAGGCTAAAGGATTTGCAATTCCAGACTACCCAGAAGAGCCTAAAACCGAAGAAGAAAAAGCCCTGAAATTACGCTTTGCAAAAGTATTGGGAAGCGCGGTTAACCCAGTTCTACGTGAAGGTAATTCCGATCGTCGTGCACCAAAGCCGGTTAAGGAATACGCTAGAAAAAACCCACATTCTATGGGTAAATGGTCTTCAGACAGTAAATCCCACGTAGCAACTATGCAACATGGTGATTTTAGAGCTAATGAAAAATCTGTAACTCTTAATAATGTTACAGACGTAAATATTGAGCTTACTGATAACTCTGGAAACGTAACCGTTTTAAAAGAAAAATTAGGTCTTCTTAATGGTGAAGTTATCGATGCAACGGTAATGAACAAAAAAGCTCTTCTAGAGTTTTTACAAGAGCAGGTTGCTGATGCTAAAGAAAAAGGTGTTCTTTTCTCTTTGCATCTCAAAGCAACAATGATGAAGGTTTCTGATCCTATTATATTTGGTCATGCTGTACGGGTTTTCTTTGAAGATATATTTGAAAAATACGGAGATACGTTAAAATCCATAGGTGTCGATCCTAAAAATGGACTTGCAGACCTTTTAAGCGATATCAATAAATTGCCACAAGATAAGCGTGACGCTATTGAAAAGGATATTTTAAAAACTCTCGAAGAGCGTCCCGATTTAGCGATGGTGAATTCTGATAAAGGTATTACCAACCTTCACGTGCCCAGTGATATTATCATTGATGCTTCTATGCCGGCAATGATTAGAAACAGTGGTCAAATGTGGAATGCTGATGGAAAGTCACAAGATACTAAAGCTGTTATTCCTGATAGCAGCTATGCAGGTATCTATGAGGAAACCATTAATTTCTGTAAAGAGAATGGAGCTTTCGATCCTAAAACAATGGGTACGGTTCCCAATATAGGCTTGATGGCTAAAAAGGCTGAAGAATATGGCTCTCATGATAAAACCTTTGAAATTCCAACTAATGGAAAAGTACAGGTCAAAGATGCTTCTGGCAAGGTTTTAATTGAGCATGCTGTTGAAGAGGGAGACATCTGGCGTATGTGCCAAACAAAAGATGAGCCAATCCAAGATTGGGTAAAACTAGCTGTAAGTCGTGCCAGAGCAACCGGGGATCCTGCTATCTTCTGGTTAGATGAAAATCGTGCTCACGATGCAGAGCTTATTAAAAAAGTAAAAACTTATTTAAAAGATCACAATACAGATGGTCTGCAGATAGATATAATGTCTCCAATAGAGGCTACGGCTTATACATTGCGCCGAATGAAAGATGGGAAAGACACAATTTCTGTAACAGGTAATGTGTTACGTGATTATAATACTGACCTTTTCCCAATTCTTGAAGTTGGCACAAGTGCTAAAATGCTTTCTATTGTTCCTTTAATGAATGGGGGTGGGCTATTTGAAACAGGTGCTGGAGGTTCTGCTCCTAAGCACGTACAACAATTTGTAGAAGAAGGACACCTTCGCTGGGATTCACTTGGTGAATTTTTGGCACTCGCTGTTTCTTTAGAACATGCTGCAGAAAAAAATGATAATCCTAAAGCTTCAGTACTTGCGGAAACATTAGATGAAGCAACAATTAAATTTTTAGATAATAAAAAGTCACCTTCACGTGTCGTAAATGAATTAGACAATAGGGGAAGTCATTTTTATCTAGCTTTATATTGGGCGCAAGCGCTTGCGGCACAAGATAAGGATAAGGAGTTGCAGGTTCATTTTGCAGAGATTGCAAGTGAATTAGAAAAAAATTCGGAAAAGATTCTTCAAGAACTTATAGATGTTCAGGGATCACCTGTAGATTTGGGAGGTTATCATCTTCCAGATCCAGAAAAAGTAAGCAAGGCCATGAGACCTAGTGCTACTTTTAATGCTATAATCAACTCTTAAGTTAAATCACAAAAATTAAAAGCCCCGCAAAAATTGCGGGGCTTTTTTTTACATTAACTTCATTATCAATACCACGAAGTAGTTTAATTTTGAACAAAAATTGAGACTTGCCCAAAATTATATTTTCTTTTGCGCTTATAATATGCTGCTGCTTTGCTTCCATTGCACAAAATAACCACACTGTTAGTGGTATCATAACAGATTCTTCTTCTAACGAGAGTCTTATAGGTGTAAATGTTTTAATTCCAGAAATAGGCAAAGGTGCTGTTACTAATGAATACGGATTCTATTCCATCACACTTCCAAAAGGGGAATATGATCTTATCATAACTTTTCTCGGTTTTGAATCTATTCAAAAGCACATCAATTTAGACCAAAACCAAAAACTAAATTTTGAGCTTACTGAGGCTACCGAAACCTTAGATGAAGTAATCATAGAGAATAATATTGAAAAACTTAGCATACGTAAACCTCAAATGAGTATAAATGCTTTGAACTCTTCCACTATTAAGCAAATACCAGTAGTTCTTGGCGAAGCAGATGTTATAAAATCCATATTGTTATTACCTGGGGTTACAAGTGGTGGCGAAGGTGCTTCAGGGTTTAATGTACGTGGTGGTTCTGTCGATCAAAATCTAATTTTACTTGATGAGGCTATAATTTTTAATTCTTCTCATCTTTTTGGTTTTTTCTCTGTCTTCAATCCAGATGCCATAAAGGATTTAAAACTTTATAAAGGAGGAATACCTGCGAGTTACGGCGGTCGTGTTTCTTCAGTTCTGGATATTTATCAAAAAGAAGGCAACAGTAAAGAGTTTCATGTAAATGGTGGGATTGGCGCTGTAGCCAGCCGTATTTTAGCAGAAGGTCCTATAGTTAAGAACAAGTCCTCATTTCTCGTTGGAGGGAGAGCATCTTACGCACATCTGTTTCTTCCTCTATTCGACAATGAAAACAAAGCTTACTTTTATGATTTAAATACAAAAGTGAGTTATAAAGTAAATGATAACAACAACTTATATCTTTCAGGATATTTTGGTAGGGACGTTTTTAATATAGAAAATAGTTTTATAAACACCTATGGCAATTCAGTAGTCAATTTAAGATGGAACCATCTTTTTAACGACAAACTTTTTTCCAATCTATCCTTAATTTATTCAGACTACTATTATGGGCTTGTGCTTGATTTTGTAGGATTTGAATATGATTCTGGAATCCGAAATTTTAATCTTAAGTATGATTTTCAGCATTACTTATCTAATAATTTTCAGCTCAATTACGGTTTAAACAATATTTACTACAGGTTCAACCCAGGATATATAGAGCCTAATCGAGAGGATTCTGGCATAATTGCAGAGCAACTTACCCAAAAATATGCTAATGAATTTGCTGCCTACATAGAAGCGGAACACGAAGTGATCCCTGATCTTACATTACGCTATGGTTTACGGTTTAGTTATTTTACCCGTTTAGGACAAGACGAATTAAACTTATATGAGAATGACAATCCGCTTCTTTTTAATGAAGATTTAAAAATCTATGAACCGGCAGATCGTATCGCCACCATACAGTACAGTAAAAGTAGTGTCATAAAAGGTTTTGCAAATTTAGAGCCTAGATTTTCCTTATCCTATGCGCTCAATGATGCCAGCTCCTTCAAGGCGAGTTATAATAGGATGGCTCAATATCTTCATTTGATATCAAATACAAGTACCCCTACTCCACTTGATGTTTATGCGCCAAGTGGCAAGTATATAGAACCACAGCTTTTAGATCAATATGCTTTGGGATATTTTAAAGAAATAGCTGACAATAGTTATTCTTTAGAGACTGAGGTTTTTTATAAGGAAGTTAAAAATAGACTGGATTACAGAGATGGCGCCCAATTGATAGCGAATGATGCTATTGAAAGGGAAATTCTTTCTGGAGAGGCACGATCTTATGGTTTAGAATTTCTTTTAAAGAAAAATGAAGGTGCTTTTACAGGTTGGCTTGCCTACACCCTTTCAAAAAGTGAACAACGCATACCGGGCAGAACATTTATAGAAACGGGAATCAATAACGGAGATTGGTACAACACGCCTTACGACAAAACTCACGATATAAGCGTATATGCGAATTATGAGTTAAATGAAAAGTGGAATTTTAATGCTAATTTTCTCTTCCAAACAGGACAGCCTACTAATTACCCAACCAGTCAGTTTCAGTTTCAAGGGTTGGCTGTACCCAATTATGGACCACGTAATCAAGAGCGCTTGCCTGCGTATCACCGGGTAGATTTATCAGCAACATTAACACCTAGAAAAAATAAAAATCGCGATTGGCAAGCCGAATGGGTTTTTAGCATATATAATGTTTATAATAGAAGAAATGCAGCTTCTATTAATTTTAGAGAAGACCAGAGTACAGGAGTAAATCAAGCTATACGAACTTCAATTTTCGGAATTATCCCTTCGGTAACCTATAACTTTAAATTCTGATGTTCAGATTAAAAAACATATTATTTGTCTTACTAATCTTCTTAACAACTTCAGGTTGTGAAGATGTAATAGATGTAGATTTACCTAACGAAGAACCAAGACTGGTTATAGATGCCTTAATAAGAATACCTGAACAGGAAGGTCAAGAGGAAACCGTTTTGACTTATATAAAACTTACTACCACGGCTCCTTTTTATGATGAGCAGGTGCCTGTCGTTACTGGTGCAAAAGCAACTCTTAAAACACCAAGCAGATCTTATACGCTAACAGATCAATCCAACGGGTTTTACACAGCAGATATATCTAGGGAAGAAATTGAAAATGAGGTATTCACACTTGAGGTAGAATACAACAATGAGATTTATACAGCAACAACGCAATATGTTCCTACGGTTCCCATAGAATATATTGGCCAGGGAGACTCCACTTTATTTTCTGGAGATGAGAGAGAGGTAATTGTAATCTACACTGATCCCAGGGAAACTGATGATTACTACCTCTTTGACCTGGACTACAAGCTATTTTTAGTTAGTGAAGATGAATTTTACCAAGGTCAAACTTTTGGTTTTTCCTATTTCTATGAAGATCTATCTATTGGGACTTCTATAACAATAGATATTTTAGGTGTAGATAAGAATTTTTACGATTACATGAATATTGTAATTAATCAAGCAGGACGTGATTCGGGAGGCCCTTTTGAATCTCCACCTGCTACATTAAGAGGAAATATTATAAATACTACTAATCCAGATAATTTTGCTCTTGGATATTTTGCTATTGCGCAAGAGTATAGTGCCAATATTGTTTTGGAATAAGCCATTTTCTTAAGTATTCCCAACAATGCTCCGAAGAAATTCTGCTACTTTTACGATTATGAAACTTACCCGAACTACCGAACAAGATTCTCATTACAACCATTTAGAAAAAATGGATATTAATGAATTGCTTGTTAATATAAACAAGGAGGATAAAACTGTTCCTCTTGCTGTTGAAAAAGCACTCCCTCAAATAAAATCACTGACTGAGAAAGTGGTTGAGCAGATGCAATCCGGCGGCCGGCTCTTTTATTTAGGTGCTGGTACAAGCGGACGTCTGGGCATCGTAGATGCATCAGAGTGCCCGCCCACATTTGGCGTTCCAGAGGATTGGGTTGTGGGTCTTATTGCCGGAGGCGATCAAGCTATAAGAAATGCAGTAGAATTTGCCGAGGATAGTACAAATCAAGGTTGGGAAGATTTAAAAAAGAATAGCATTAGTAAAAAAGACTTTGTCATCGGTATCGCAGCATCTGGAACTACACCATACGTCATTGGAGCTTTAAAAAAATGTAATGAGGAAGGGATTCCCACAGGATGTATCACTTGCAACGAAGGAAGTCCACTTGCCGAGCAAGCTAAATTTCCTATAGAAGTTGTGGTAGGGCCAGAATTTGTTACCGGAAGCAGCCGCATGAAAGCAGGTACCGCACAAAAATTAGTTCTCAATATGATTTCTACAGCCACAATGATTCAATTAGGTCGGGTTGTTGGCAATAAAATGGTAGACATGCAACTAAGTAATAATAAGCTTGTAGGTAGAGGGACTAGAATGATTATGCAAGAGCTTAATATTGAAGAGAAAGAAGCTGCCACACTACTTGATAAACATAAAAGTGTCAGAGCTGCTGTAAAATACTATAGAGAGAATGGGGACAGATAAAGAAGAACTTGCAAAAGGGGTACGCACTTTGGCAATGTCCCTATTATTTATGTTTCTTGGCCCAGGTATTATTTTTCAGGCTTTTAAAAATAAAGAGCATCCACTTTATATTCCTGTTTTAATATTAGGCTTAGTGGCTGCTGGAGCTGCAATCTATTTTGGATTTAAAGGTATAAGACGCATAATGCGATCGATGTTTGGCAATTAATTATTATCCTTATCTAAAGGTGTCGTGGGATTGAAACCCAATTCTTTTACTACAGATTCTTTTCCTAAGGAATGCAAAATATATGCGATTAATGCAGAATGATGGATGGTGTGTGTATTTCCCTGAGCTAAAATACCTTCTAAAGTATAAATAATAGTGACTTTGCCATCGCCAAGATTATCTGTGATATGAAGAAGATGCTCGGAATTCATATCTTTTAAAGAGGCTAATTCCTGTTGCAGATTATATATGGCTGCTACTGCGCTATTTCTATCTTCTGCTATTCTTGCGTCGCGTTTACGGGCTGTAAGATCAATATCATTATGCTGTAGTCCTTCTATAATACAATTAAAAAAATCAAGGGAATGCCTTATGTGAGAACCTATGCTACTGTAATACGGACCTATGGATTTTTCAGTATAAATCTGATTATCTACACTGTTAATAAGGGTAATTAATCTTTTTAAATTCTGATTAATGGAAGCTAAAATACTTGACTGCATAGCTTTAAATATAGCGAATTAATTAAAGCTTCTAAATTTATTATGTGGTCATAACGAAAAAAGCCCTTGAAATTGATTTCAAGGGCCTTTTTATAATTTTGAAAAAATGCTTATTTAGCAAATTTCTTGTATTTATTCTTAAATTTATCAATACGTCCTGCTGTATCAACCAATTTAGATTTCCCTGTATAGAATGGGTGTGATGTTCTTGAAATTTCCAGTTTAACCAGCGGATATACTTCCCCTTCAACATCAATTGTTTCTCTGGTATTTGCTGTAGATCTAGCTAAAAATACATCGTCATTCGACATGTCTTTAAAGGCTACAATTCTATAATTTTCTGGATGTATGTCTTTTTTCATTTTGCTGTACTTTTAATAATCCGCTCAAATTTTGAGGTGCAAATTTAATAATAAATAATAACCCTACAAACATCTAATTAAAAATAATTAAATAAAGGTGAAAATAGTTAAAAGTACATTTGTAACGTTTTAGTACATTTGTTTACTAACCTTTCGAATCAAACAACTAATCAACATGGAAACAACCAAAACTTCTACGGGAAAAATAGCCCTCTCCTATGGAATAGTCCTGGGCTTAATTTCAGTAACTCTTGCTGTAATTCTTTACATTACAAATAATTTATTAGAACAAAACTGGGTAACTTCTTTAGTAGGCTTTCTAATACTTATAGGAGTAATTGTTTACGCCTTAAAAACATTTAAAAAGTCTAATGGTGGCTTTATGTCCCTAAGTGAGGCACTTAAAGTAGGTATGGGTGTTGCCGTAATTGG
>CAXBEL010000207.1:0-8150 GCA_963974735.1 uncultured Flavobacteriaceae bacterium
ACTTCAGGTGCCTTGGTTTTCCATGCTTATCCTACTGATGCAACAACAGCTAATACGAAGTATAGCCGGTCAGAATTGAGGGAGCAGATGGTGCCGGGTGATGATAATGTAAACTGGACTTTTGCAGAAGGAGGCACTTTAAAAGCTCGTATAGCGATGGAAGATGTTACAAAAGATGAAGCGGGTAAATATCATCGTGTAATTATTTTGCAAATACATGGGAGACTTACAAACGGGCAAAAAGAATTAATAGGTCAAAAGGATAATAACGCTCCCCCTATTTTAAAAATTTACTGGCAAAATGGTAAAATCAGAGTTAAAACTAAAGTGCTTAATTATGGTGATGTTTCAGAAGAAGGCATTTTGCATGAGGAAGCTTGGGGAGATGATGAAGGTTACACTTTTAATCAGGAAGTAGGTTTTAAGAAATTTAATATAGAGATAAAGGTTTCTGATGGTGAGATGATTGTAAGTTTAAATAATTCTGAATTTGCCGTTTATGACGATTATAATATTAAGCGCTGGGGCGTATTTGAAAATTACTTTAAAGCAGGAAATTACTTTCAGACGCGGGATGAGTGGGCAGAGGCAAGTGTAAAATTCTACAAATTAGAGGTTAGTCACTAATTATGAATTTTTAGAATGGCAAATTTGTTATAGGTTTTTGGTTGATTCATAATTAACCTTTTCTCAAAAAGAAGGCTGAATAAGAGGTTGTTTTTTTACTTTTTTAGTCGAGTAAAATTACTTAATTTTGATTAACCAATCTGGTAAACCAGTTTAATTTCAAATTTTTTAATGTATTATGAAAATAGAAGCTTTAACTAAAACCGATAATATAGCATTACGCAACGATATTATATCTAAAATACGAGATCATATTAATTATAAAAATTTAGAGCCAGGAGAGAAACTTCCTTCAGAGCGTATGCTTTCAGAAAAATTTGGGGTAAGCCGTAGCACGATTAGAGAAGCAATTCAAACATTAGAATTTTATGGATTGCTTGAGTCCATTCCTCAAAGCGGAACGTTTGTAGCTCAACTAGGGGTTACTGCCTTGAATGGAATGATAACAGAAATTTTAAGCTTAGAAGAACCAGATTTTAAGTCACTGGTTGAAACACGAATCCTTTTGGAATTAAAGACGGTAAGATTGGCAGCTCAGCGCCGTACAGAAGAGCAACTAATACATTTAAAACAGGCCTTAGATGCTTACACCGAAAAGGTATTATTAGGAGAAGATGCTGTGCAGGAAGATCTTCTTTTTCATCTGGCGATAGCAAAAGCTAGTGGTAATTCCAGTTTAAACACGCTCATGTTAATTATAACTCCAGAGATTATAACAAATTTTGAGAAGTATCATGTGTGTGATGATGATCAGACTTTTGTTGGTATTGAAGAACATAAAGCAATTTATGAAGCCATAAAAGATAGAGAAGTGCAAAAAAGTAAAGAGTTGATGAAAGTACACTTCAAAAATCTCTATAAATACTGTTACAACGTGGATTTATAATAGGGTTTAAGCAGGATTTTTTGGCATTCGATTCTGGCTTGAAACAGATGCTTTTTTACCTAATTAAAACTGAATTTTTAAAAATCACTAAAAATTCGGAGGGGAATATTTTGACCAAATTTTAGGTCAGTCACTCAAGATAGAAATAATTTAAATATGAAAATTAAAGGATTACGTTGGTGGGTTATCGGTTTGATCTGTTTAGCAACAGTAATCAATTATATAGATCGTACTGCCTTTGGGGTGATGTGGCCGGAGATGGGAAAAGATCTGGGGATGGATGAGGCAGATTATGCTATCATGCTCAATGTATTTATGGTGACTTATGCGGCTGGTAAATTTCTTTCTGGGAAACTTTATGACGTTATAGGAACGCGCTTAGGTTTTGTTGTATCTATAGCAGTATGGTCTATCGCTGCTGTTTTTCATGCAGTTGCACGAGGTTTGATTTCACTTACTCTATGTAGAGCAATGTTAGGACTGGGAGAAGCTGGTAACTGGCCGGGAGCGGTTAAAAGTAATGGGGAATGGTTTCCTATTAAGCAGCGCGCTGTGGCTCAGGGTATTTTTAATGCCGGCGCTTCTTTAGGGAGCGTTATTGCACCAGTTTTAATTGCCTTTCTTTATGGAAGCTTTGGTTGGAGAACCACCTTTATAATTATTGGACTTGTTGGCTTATTATGGATTATTCCCTGGTTGTTTATAAACAAAGCAAAACCAAAAAACCATCCTTGGATAACAGAAGAAGAGAAGAAATTTATTTCTCAGGGTAATTTAGAGAATGTCTTTGATCTTGATGATAAGAAAGAAAAGGGATTAAGCGTACTAAAAATATTAAGCTATAAAGAGTCTTGGGGAGTTTTATGTTCAAGGTTTTTTATAGAACCCATATGGTGGCTATTTGTAGGGTGGATGCCCTTATACTTACATTCTGAATATGGATTTAGTATAGAGCAAATAGGTTCCACAATCTGGATTTCTTATTTGGGTGGAATGGCGGGAAGCATATTGGGAGGCTGGTATTGTGGAAAACTAATGGAAACAAGAAGTACAGATGTAGCCAGAAAAATTACTATTTCAATAGGAGGGGCATTGATTTTTTTAGGCTTATTGGGGATTATCTTTTTCTTAGAGCCAGAAAGCCCAATGTCATTTATATACATAACTTCAATTGTACTTTTCGGTTTTCAATTTGCAATCGGAAATATTCAAACCTTGTCCAGTGACTTATTCAGAGGACCATCAGTAGGGACATTAGCCGGTTTGGCAGGAAGTATTGGGGCCGTATCGGTTATAGTTATGAACTGGCTAATACCCCAGATTACCACTAAATCGTATACCCCTGCATTTATTTTAATTGCGGTATTAGCACCACTGGCAGTATTATCAATTCTTCTATTAATAAGAAGAGTTAGACCAGTAGAAGTAGAATCAATTTAATAAGATAAATATAGAAGCATGAATTTAAAAAGAAAAACAGCTGTTATTACAGGGGCCACAGGCGGTATAGGTTTTGCAGTAGCAAAAAAATTAGGTGAAGACGGCTTCACTATTGTCTTAAATGGCATTGATGATGAGGCTGGAGTAAAAAGGGTAGAAGAGCTTAATGCTGAAAAGATCAATGCAGAATACTATGGTTTTGACGTTACTGATGAAGAAGCTGTAACTTCAAATATTCAAAAAATCGGAGAAAAATATGGAAAGATTGATGTGTTGGTAAACAATGCCGGTGGTCTGGGTGGAAGATCGAGATTTGAAGAAATGACAACAGATTTTTACAGATTTGTAATGGCACTTAACTTAGATTCAGTTTTTTTTGCTTCAAGAGCCGCCATACCTTTTCTCAAAAAAGGAGAGAATGCCAGCATAATCAATTATACCTCAAATGCTGCCTGGAATGCAGGGGGACCTGGCGCTGGGATTTACGGAACGTCTAAAGCGGGAGTTCATGCTATTACGCGGGCTTTGGCAAAAGATCTTGCCGAATACGGTATTCGAGTGAACGCTGTATCACCGGGAACGATTGATACACCTTTTCATTCTCAGATAAAATCTACTAAACCGGAAGTATTCGCTTCCTGGAAAAACAACATTTTATTAGGAAGATTGGGCCAACCTGAAGATGTGGCATCAGTTGTCGCGTTCTTAGCGAGTGATGGTGCTTCATTTATTACCGCAGAGACCATTCAAATTGGCGGCGGTCAAGCTCTGGGTATATAAAGGCTGTTTGGGGTTAGCAAAATTGACACCTTAAGACTAGAATTATTATAACTAAAATTACCTTGTATGAAGAAGGTTGTGACCTTTGGCGAACTTATGATGCGTCTTGCTACCTGCAACAACGAGCGGTTTGGCCAGGCAAGGTCATTAGGATTATCCTATGGTGGTGGTGAATTTAATGTTGCTGTATCACTTGCAAACTTTGGACTTCAATCCCAATTTGTATCCCGATTTCCTGATAATGATTTAGGGCAAAGTGCTTTAGAAGAAGTTAATAGATTTAAGGTTAATTCAGATCATATTGGTTTTGGAGGGGAACGCTTGGGCATTTATTTTTTAGAGCAAGGAACAGGTTTAAGAGCTAGCAAGGTGGTTTATGATAGGACAAATAGTTCTATAGCCACTGCTAAAACAGGTACTTTTAATTGGGAAATAATTTTTGATAAAGCCAATTGGTTTCATTGGAGTGGTGTAACACCGGCATTGTCTCAAAGTGCTGCAGATGTTTGTCTTGAGGCACTTAAAGTCGCAAAATCAAAAGGAGTTAAAATTTCTTGTGATCTTAATTACCGCTCTAAGCTTTGGAAATATGGCAAAATGCCAGCTCAAATAATGCCCGAATTATTAAAATATAGTGATGTTATTTTAGGTGATATCGACACGGCCTATTTTATGCTAGGGCTAGATAAAGTGAACCCGGATTATACAAACCTTGAGAAATTACCCAAGTTATATAATGAGATATATAATTTCTGTCCTGATATTAAGTATGTAGCAACTAGTTTACGCTATGCTTATAACAGCTCTCATCAAAAAATTGGAGGATTATTATTTAATGGTGAACATATTTATTCTTCGGTACAATACGATGTAAATCACGTAGTAGATAGGGTAGGAAGCGGAGATGCATTTATGGCTGGTCTTATATATGGTTTACAAAATAATTCTAATCAGTGTGCAATTGACTTTGCGACAGCTGCCTGCTCTCTAAAGCATACTATACCTGGAGATTTAAATAGAGTGCGTATTGATGAGGTTGAACGTTTTATGAAAGGTAGTTTAGATGTGCAACGTTAATTTGAAAAGCAAGATTTGATGAGTAAACATTCAAGATTAGAAGTTGCTTCAGCCTTACAAACAAATGGTTTTGTTCCCTTGTTTTATGATGATGATGTAGAAAAGTGTAAAAAGCTTATCAAAGCGTGCTATTCTGGAGGAGCACGGCTTTTGGAATTTACTGCTCGTGGAGATTTTGCCCACGAAGTTTTTGGAACAGTTTCTAAATTTATTCAAAATAACTATCGGGATATGTTCTTAGGTGTAGGCTCTATTACAGATGCAGGTGCGGCCTCCTTATATATGCAGTTGGGAGCACATTTTATAGTTACCCCGGTTTTACGTAAGGATATTGCAGATGTTTGTAATAGGAGAAAGGTCTTGTGGCTTCCAGGGTGCGGCTCACTTACTGAAATTAATGCGGCAGAAGAACTTGGCTGTGAAATCATCAAACTTTT
Organism: uncultured Flavobacteriaceae bacterium; assembly: GCA_963974735.1. Lineage (GTDB taxonomy): Bacteria > Bacteroidota > Bacteroidia > Flavobacteriales > Flavobacteriaceae > Leeuwenhoekiella. The sequence continues at coordinate 5,248 of CAXBEL010000207.1, forward strand.
CCCTGGCTCTTTATACGGGCCTGAATTTGTAAAAGCAGTAAAAGGTCCCCAACCGTGGACCTCGATTATGCCCACTGGTGGAGTATCCCCTTCAGAAAAAAGTTTAGCAGCCTGGTTTTCTGCAGGTGTAACTTGTGTAGGCTTGGGCTCTCAGCTTATAGGGAAAACAGAGGGTGGCACTTATAATTATGATGATATTAAGCGCAAAACAAGTGAGGTAGTTCAGATTTTAAAAACAATCCGGAAATCAATAAATGAAGTATAAAGTATTCACTGGATAAACTCTGAATCCACGAGAGATGGTTTTATTAATATTTTTTTGTTTTCTAACTTAATATCTGTGCTCCTACTACATACTGAATATATAGACATTTTTGGATCCCTAAAGCATTGGGGCATTACTTATTATAATTATAAATTTTCAACGAGGATTTATGAAATATAAATAAATAGGATAATCATAGTTATATTATCGTTTAAAAGCACAAAAAATGGTTTATTTTGATATAGATGTTAAAATAATAACATTTTTTCTTGTTACATATAAGATTATTAATAATATTTACAGCCTTGATTTATAAATGGATAGGCCATTTCTTAAATCAATAAATTATTTTGAATGTAAACCTTATTAATTAAACCCCTATGACCAAAAATTACTTTATTCTTTGTAAGGAATCCTTCAAGTATTTCTTATTCTAACTTGATCCTTGATTCCACATTAAGTGATTAAGGATCCTTTCAAAAACTTATAAAATTAAATAATCCCAGAGGTGTTAAAAAAATAGAACACTTCCTAATTATCTATTGTCTTAACCCAAATCATCTACGTTTATGAAACAACAAACTACCTACTTTAAATGGTCACATCACTTAGGGAATATTTCCCGACTTACGGTCATTTTGATTTTTCTATTATCATTTGGTTTTGGCCAAGCCCAGACTACCGAATATTTCAATTCATCCCCTACATTAATAGAGTATCCAGGTGTTCCCCAGTGGAAGCAGACCGCAGAGGTAAATCTTGGAGGGGTGATTTATCATATTCAAAGTGGCGGAAATGGCGGATGGGCTTTTGTCAATAGTGGGGGCGAATCAAACAGTTCTAATATAGAATATAGCACGGCAGCAACGACCAGTGTGACTATTAAAAGAAAAGATGGAGAACGGTTCCAGTTTTATGGAGCTTGGCTGAATTATGAAAATACAACTAATGGGTATAATCCACCCTATCTAAGAGTAAAATATAATGGCTCTAGTTTAACCAGTGAAACTTATAATGTAAGTTCACAAGTTACTTTAAGTAAAAACGTAAATGTTACCTCGGTAAGTTTAAATTTTTCAGGGCTTTTAAATTTGAACTTCGATAACTTGATAGTGGGTCCCGCAATTAATGCATTGCCCAATGTTACTACGAATGGAAGTAGCAATATAGGAAGTTCTTCCGCAACTGTACTAGGGAATATTTCGGGCACAAGTATTACCGAAAGGGGGATAGTATGGTCTACAAGCTCTAACCCTACTACTTCAGACAATAAAGTCACTACCGGAAATGCTACAGGCAGCTTTTCAAATCAGCTGACAGGATTATCGATTTCTACAACTTATTTTGCAAGGGCGTATGCAATAAATTCTGCCGGTACGGCATATGGCAGCCAGATTAGTTTTGCTACAACAGACGGCACCGGGCCAATAACACTTTATCCTACCTTAGATTCCTATATTTATCAAGGGACATCTTATCCCAATGATCCTAGGCTTTATGGAGGTGGAGGAGAAGCTGCTTTTATGAAATTTGATGTCGGTTCTTACAATTCTATTAATTTGTCCAATGCAACACTAAGGGTTTATATTTCTTATTTAGAATTTGGGGATATTTATTTAATTGCTTCTGGATCCAATGATGATACCTGGAATGGTAGTACTACCATTGCGCCTTCTCAAGATCATATTTTAACTTCTCAAATTCCCCTTACTGTAAATGGTTGGGTAGACATAAATGTAACGTCGTTTGTAAAAAGTGAATTGTCAGGAGATGGAATTGTTACACTTGTGATGACAGGGAATAATATGGATATGACTGCTTATTATGGATTCAATTCAGATAACAACAGCACTAATAAACCAGAGCTGGTTCTTACCCAAGTCCCACCGCAACCTTTAAGTGCTTCCCTTTCCGCTCAAACCAATGTAAGCTGTAATGGCGGAAGCAATGGTTCGGCTACTGTTACGGCCAGTGGGGGAAAGGCAGGCTACTCCTACTCTTGGTCCCCATCTGGTGGTACGGGAGCAACGGCAACTGGTCTGGCCGCAGGGAACTACGTTTGTACGATTACAGATTCCAACGCAGATACAGTTACGGTGAATGTAACCCTGACACAGCCTACCGTGTTAAATATCACACCTTCTTCCCAGACCAATATAGCTTGTAATGGAGGAGCCACAGGAGCTGCTGCCATAAATGCCGCAACAGGCGGAACCGCACCCTATTCTTATGACTGGACAGGGAATCCCGCGGGTGACGGCACTACATCTGTTTCCGGCCTTACAGCCGGTACCTGGAAGGTAACCGTTACCGATGACAACGGCTGTACTGCAGCACAAAGCTTTACGGTTACACAGCCCACATCTTTAACGGCCAGTGCTGTAGCAGATACCAATGTGAGCTGCAACGGAGGCAGTGACGGTTCAGCTACAGTCGGTGTGACTGGAGGTACTGCACCCTATACCTATAAGTGGAGCAACGCTGCAACGACCGCGAGTATAAGTGGTGTAGCTGCTGGGACCTATACGGCAACAATTACCGATGCCAACGGCTGTACCGCCACGGCAAATGTCACGATCACGGAGCCCACATCTTTAACGGCCAGTGCTGTAGCAGATACCAATGTGAGCTGCAACGG
>CAXBEL010000208.1:0-8133 GCA_963974735.1 uncultured Flavobacteriaceae bacterium
ACGGAACAAATAAAACCATTAGGCTCACCAAACCTCTTATGCCAAAAAGTAGTATTGATTTAAATATTGAATGGCATTATGATGTATCGGTTCAAAGTGGGAGGGAAGGAGCAATCGATTCTACAACTTATTTTCTAGCCTATTTTTATCCTCGAGTGGCAGTTTATGATGATTATGAGGGCTGGGATAGAATGACATTTACAGGTTCCCAGGAATTCTATAATGACTTTAATGACTATACGGTTTCAGTAACCGTTCCTAAAAATTATATAGTTTGGGCAACAGGAGATCTTCAAAACCCTAATGAAGTTTTGCAAAAACCCTATGCAGATAAATTAAAGGAATCTATGAAAAGTGATTCCATTTTTAATATTGCGACACCAGAAGATTTACGGAATAAACAGATTACTAATCAAGCTGACACCAACACCTGGAAATGGAAAGCATCAAATATAACAGATTTTGCAATTGCCTTAAGTGACCACTACAATTGGGACGCAGGAAGTGTAATCGTTGATAAAAAAACGAATAGAAGGGCAAGTGTGCAAGCCGCCTACGGTGATGAATCACTGGATTTTCATAAAATGGTAGAATTTGGAAAACATGCTCTCGACTGGTTTTCAAATAACTATCCAGGAGTTCCTTATCCATTTTCAAAATCTACAATTGTACGGGGTTTTGCCGACATGGAATACCCTATGATGGTTAATGATAATTCTACTCCTAATCTAGATTTTTCCCGCTTTGTTGTAGAACATGAGATTGCACATACCTACTTCCCTTTTTACATGGGAACTAATGAAACGCGTTTTGGTTTTATGGATGAGGGTTGGGCGACTGCTTTAGAGCATCTAATAAGCATTGAAGATCTTGGTGAAGAAACTGCAGTAAAGAATTTTAAACGTTTTAGAGTAAACCGCTGGATAGCTGATTCTAATATGGAACAAGACCTTCCCATCATAACACCTTCTAATATTCTTAGCGGTGCCGGATTGGGAAATAATGAATATGGTAAAGCTGCTATAGGATATCTGGCAATGAAGGATTTATTGGGTAATGAAGGTTTTACAAAGGCACTGCAAGGTTATATGGAACGTTGGCACGGGAAACATCCTACACCTTGGGACTTCTTTTACTCTTTTAATGATATAGCGGGCGAAAATTTAAACTGGTTCTGGGACAGTTGGTATTTTAGCAACAACTATATAGATATATCAATAGACGAGGTAAATACCAGAAAAGGAGTTATAAGTTTTAAAAATTTGGGCGGAATGCCAGCTCCTTTTGATCTCATGATTACTTTATCTGACGGAACAACAAAAACCATTCATCAAACTCCAGAAATCTGGAAAGAAAATCTTAGTGAAGCTAAGATTAAGATAAAAGGATTATCTGATGCAACTTCCATTAAAATTGAAGGTGGAATTTTTGTAGATGCAGATACAAAAAACAATAGCTGGCTTTCTTCATTTTATGAAATCGATTAGTTGATGAGTAAAAACGACCCGTACGCGGCACTTAGATATAAAGAATTCAATATTTTTTTAGCTGTTCGATTTGCAATGGTATTTGCGTGGTCCATGCAATTTGTAGTGATTGAATGGGAGGTTTATAGTATAACTAAAAATCCGTTGTCATTAGGTATTATAGGCTTAATGGAAGTGATTCCGGCGGTTTCCTTAGCACTTTTTGCAGGCCATATAGTCGATCAAAAAGAAAAAAGGGGGTTGCTTCTTAAATGCATTTTAGGATTTTCAGTAGTTAGCTTTGGCTTGTTTTTGCTCACCTGGCCAAAAGTTGTTGGAGATCTATCTACAAATGTTGTACTCTACTCGATTTACTTTTTGGTTTTTCTGGGAGGAATCGTGCGCGCATTTTTGGGCCCTACTATATTTTCTTTGTTTTCTCTTATCGTTCCTAAAAAAGTATACCCTAACGCAGCAACCTGGAGCAGTTCGGTTTGGCAAATGGGAGCTGTTATTGGACCAGCTGTAGGCGGATTTCTTATTCATTGGATTGGCGTTCATTGGTCTATGTGTCTCATTTTTGCATGTTCGCTGTCGGCATTTCTCACGTTGCTCCAAATCCCAAAAAAGCCTATTCTTAATCCTAAAATAGGGGAGAATGTATTCAAGAGTTTGCGTAAGGGAATTAAATATGTGCTGGAAACTAAAGTGATATTGGGAGCGATCACCTTAGATATGATAGCCGTCCTTTTTGGTGGTGCTGTTGCGCTATTGCCTATTTATGCTCAAGATATTTTAAAGGTGGGTCCCGAGGGCTTTGGAGTTTTAAGAGCAGCGCCAGCAGTGGGAGCGTTAATTACTATGTTTACTTCGGCTTATTTCCCTTTAAACAAAAATGCAGGGATGAAGCTCTTGGCTGCAATCTTTGGTTTTGGAATTTGTATAATTGTGTTTGGGCTTTCTTCCATCTTTTGGATTTCAGTTATGGCCTTATTCTTTAGTGGGATGACAGATGGTATTTCTATGATTATTAGGCAAACTATTTTGCAGCTTAAAACTCCAGATCATATGCGAGGAAGGGTAGCTTCGGTTAATTCTATGTTTGTGGGATCATCTAATGAACTAGGGGCTTTTGAAAGCGGTTTGACGGCTAAATTAATGGGAACTGTTGCTGCAGTAGTCTTTGGCGGAAGTATGACTTTGATAACAGTTGTTATAACCGGTGCTGTTTCCCCTAAATTTAGAAAACTTGATTTACGGAAGGATTTAGAAGAACATGAAAAATTAGAATAACAAAAATCAAAGTCTTATTTTGATAACTATCAGTTTAACTTTCTTATCTAATTTTAGGATGGGTACATACCACCATCAATATTAAAGGTTTGATTGGTTATATAGCCATTTTTAAGTATTGTCACCGCTAAATCGGCTACTTCTTCAGATGTCCCAAAACGTTTTACAGGTATCATTTCTGGTTTGACATGCTTTAGTTGGGAAGCCATGTCAGTTTTTATAATAGCCGGAGCAATGGCATTTACCGTTATACCTTCTGCAGCCAACATTCCTGCATAATAATGCATTAAACCAAGCTGCCCTGCTTTTGAAGCGGCATAATGCAAACCAACTTTGCCTCCTGTCTGCGCAGCAACTGAAGATATCATTAAAATTCTTCCCCATTTATTGCTACGCATAGCAGGTAACAAGGTCTGTGTAACTAAAAAACTGGAGCGCAAATTGGTTTTAATGATCTTATCAAAGTCTTCAACTGTTACATCCTCAATAGCTTGTAGTTTTGCAATTCCTGCATTGTTAACCAAAATGTCAATAGCACCAAATTCTTTTTCAACTTTATGATTTAATTCGGCTACATCATTTTCTTCGGAAACATCCGCTTTTATAGGAATAGCTTTACCACCATTTTCAATGATAATTTTACAAACTTCTTCAGCCTCTTTTTCAGATTTATAATAATTAACAGCAACATTCGCCCCTTCAATACCGAGCGCCAAGGCTATTGCTCGTCCTATTCCCCGGCTTGCGCCTGTTACTAAAGCCGTTTTGTTCTGAAAAGTTTTCATTTCTATGATTTTAATTCACAGAAAATTACAAATACAAAAAAGGAATGGTGTGAAAGAAATGGGAAATTGAAGTTAAATTATATGTTCAAAGAACAATAAAAGAGCATCTAATTAAAATCCAGCTGGAAGGGGAGCAGTAGCAGTCTCCTTATCATCCATATCAATAGTTATGGTATTTAGGGCTTTAGATATAAATTCGTTACGGTAAATAATAAGATTGAGATATAAATCTATTTGAGTATCTGTTGCATTTCTTTGAAAGGTACCATTATTGAGAAAAGCTCTTATAAACCAGGTATTTGTTGCTGAATCGATATAGGCATATATCTGGAAACCCTCTATATTCTCTGTATTTAAAGTACTGTGAGAGGTGATATTTGTATCCCCATTAGGATCTAAGAAATAGTAGCCTTGTACGGTAACAAAATACTCTGAGGCAGATATTTGTGTGTCATAATCCCTAAGGCCAATAGTCATCGTATCTCTGAAAATGTATTCAGCGTAGTTTATTGGGCCGTATTTACTTTTTTCAATGTCATATTGTAGAATTGCTTTATCAGTAGCTTGAATAAGCAACTTAGATCCTCGAATCTCATCATAGTCACCTGGATTCTCTAAATACAGCTTCTGTTCTACCTTAACATCACCCATAACGTCGAGCATGGCTGTAGGTGTTGGTGTATTTATACCCACCTGTGCCAAAGTCGCAGAATGGACTAGAATAAAGCTTATTATGTAGAGAAATTTCTTCATAATTAATTAAATGCTGGAATACTTGAAGCCGTCCCTCTATTAGAACCTCCTAAGTCTGTAACAATAGGTGGCATATTTTTAAAGTAAGACTTGTCATATACGATTAGTGTAACTTCATATTCTAACGAGTCTGCTTCATCAAGATCAAGATCGCGGTTCTGAATTTCCAAATGCCATGTATTACCACTCACAAAAGTTCGCATTACAAATGTTCCTATGCTTACCGTGTTGTTAACAGCAGCCTTTTTTACTGCATCTCCTATTTGTCTAAAATTGGCTAAACCTACTACATATTTATCGGCGTCATATTGTAAGTTAACATCCTTTAAATTATCTAAATGGACATTTCTAAATTTATAATCAACTACATTAATAGGAGCTACGGTTAAATTATTTACATCAAGAATGGTGATTTCACCTACTGGTGTTGAGTTGGTAAGTCTGGAAAGTAATTTAAAATTCTCTTCTTGATCATCAACTACAGGAAGTGAAGTCAAATCAAATTCCTTTTGTACCAGCATATCGCCGGCAACATGTAGGTCTGCCTCAGGATTTAAAGTGCCAATCCCAACCTGTGCGCTGGCGAAATAAGATGTAAAAAGAATAAGCGTAAAAATTCTATTCATAAGCTATCTTTAGTCTATTATTGGCATAGGAGCAACACCTGTAGAAGTATTTGCCATAGGCACTTCTATTACACCAAATTGTTTTGATAAATCCTTCGAATATATCAGCGTGCTGATAATCCAGGTGCCTATCTCAGAATTGTCCCGATTGGTAGCAACTGGAAAATCTGCAATAATATGCCAGGTATTATTCTAATAAATGCAGAAGTATAGGGTATGCTTGCATTATCTTGTGCATTGCCGCTCATAACCAATTCTTTGTCAAAATAAGCAGACAAACTGATTAGAACATAATCATCTGAAGGTACACCGGTATCAAAATCCAATACCCAATCCCCCTGTGGGTTGGTAATTACATATTCTTGAATATAGCCCAGTGCTGCACCAGTGGGATTACTTACGTCTAATATTTTAATGCTTTGATCTGTGTCCTGAATTAAAAAAGTTGAAGTATCATCATCTTCAAGATTCTCTATAACACCAATATCTATATTCTGTGATATTTTCATATCCCCAGCAATTTCAAGAGTTTTACGTGGGGTTTTAGTACCAATTCCTATTCCATCCTGAGCATACGAGAATACTACCGTAAATAACAGTAAATGAATTAAAACTATGTTTTGACACCTGTTGCAGGACATAATCAAGACTTGGGGTGATAAAAGTAATAAAAAAAACCATTGGTCAGATCTAAAAAATAGACCAATTGTGTATTTTGACTTCAAAAATAGTCTTTTCATACCGTTTAAATGCACAAATATTCTTTTTTGTAAGAATTTATATAAATTCCTACAAAGCAAACCTGCTTTAGTATCTGAAGCATTTTAACATTCTTTAACTCTACTATTTTTCCTCTAGCCCTTCAATGACTTTTGTGAATTCTTATCTTTAAGAGTAAAACTTTAAAAATTAATGAGTTATGGAAAAATTAGGATTACTTGCCACTCTTAAGGCTAAACCAGGTAAAGAACAGGATGTTGCGGCTTTTATAAAAGATGCAGTTAGTTTGGCAAATGAAGAAGAGAAAACAATTAAATGGTACAGCTTTAAAATAGACGATAATACCTTTGGCATATTTGACACCTTTGGAGATGAAGAAGGCAGAGAGGCCCATTTAAAGGGTGAAATTGCGAAAAAGCTTATGGAAAATGCAGACACTCTTTTATTAGAGAAACCTAAAATTCAAAAAATACACATCTTATCAAGTAAATAAAGGAATTTATGTCTGTTAATAAAAGCCAGCCTTCAAGAGGCTGGCTTTTGTTTTTTAAAAGTACATCTAACTTAAAGTTATACTAATATAAGTAGCACCATATTGTTTTTTTGTAATTTAAATTAAAAGAAAATTATGCGATCAATTTGGAATGGCTCTATAAGCTTTGGACTGGTTTCTATCCCAATTAAATTATACTCTGGTTCAGAAGACCGAAAATTGGATTTGGATATGCTTGACAGGCATGACAATGCAAGGATTAGATACAAACGTGTTAATGAAGAAACTGGGGAAGAGGTAGAATGGAAGGATATTGTGAAAGGCTTTAAAAAAGGTGAAGAGTATGTTATTTTAGAAAAAGAGGATTTTGAACAAGCCAATTTAAAAAAAAGCAAAACCATAGATATAGAAGAGTTTATTGAAGAATCCAGTGTTGCAGATGTGCTATTTAAAAAGCCCTATTTTCTCGAGCCTCAAAAGGAAGGAGGAAAGTCCTACAATCTTCTAAGAGATGCACTAAAGAAGACTAAAAAATTAGGTGTCGCAACTTTTGTAATGCGACAAAAAGAGCATCTAAGCCTTGTGGGTGTTTATGATAATGCACTTGTTTTACACGTGATAAGGTTCTCTGATGAAATAAGAGATCCAGGTGAACTCAAACTTCCTGAAGAAAAGGTTTCTAAAAAAGAAGTCGATATGGCTATATCACTGATAGATCAATATACTGAGGATTTTAAATTTGAAAAGTTTAAAGACGTATATAATGACCAACTTATGAAAATTATAGAATCAAAATCTACGGGTAAAAAATCTAAACCAGAAAAATTCGAAAGTAAACCCACTCCTGCAAAAGATCTAATGGCTCAGTTAAAAGCCAGTCTAGAAAAAAGAAAAAAAGGTAAAGCCTCATAAATAATGAGTCTAAAGGAATACAATAAGAAGCGTGACTTTAATAATACGGCAGAGCCAGAAGGTGAAAAGAATAATGAAAACGCGCATCGTTTTGTGATTCAAAGGCATCAGGCACGCAGACTTCACTATGATTTAAGATTAGAAATAGATGGAGTTTTAAAAAGTTGGGCGGTGCCAAAAGGTCCATCTATGAACCATAAGGATAAACGTCTCGCTGTTCAAACTGAAGACCATCCAGTTAAATATCTCACTTTCCATGGTATTATCCCTAAAGGAAATTATGGAGCAGGACAAATGAATATTTGGGATAAAGGAACCTTTAAAGTATCTCAAAATTATGAGGAAAAAGATTTGCTTGCACAATTAAAAAAGGGTGATTTAAAAATTGAATTTTTTGGAGAAAAGATAAAAGGGGATTTTGCGCTGGTTCATACCAAGAGAAGAGAAGCAGATAATCATTGGTTGCTTATAAAAAAGAAAGATAAATTTTCCACAGATTTAGATTATGATGCCGAAGTTTTTTCGGATTCCAAGAAAGTATCCCATCAAGAAACAACCCCAACAATAGACCCCACAGGTTTTATAAAACCAATGCTGGCTACTGCAACTAAAAAGGTTTTTAATGATCCAGACTGGGTTTATGAGCTTAAATGGGATGGTTATAGAGTGCTTGCTCATATTATTGATGGCAAAGTAAACTTGTACTCAAGAAACGGTATCGCATACAACACTAAATTTCCTGCAATTGTGGCTGAATTAGATTCTGTTGAACACGATCTTATCCTTGATGGAGAGGTGGTTGTTGTTGATAAAGACGGAATTCCCCAATTTCAGGCATTACAGAATTATGATTCTGATACCCCTGGTACACTTCGTTATTACGTTTTTGATATGTTATATTTAAATGGCCATAGCATGGTCGATCTTTCTCTTTTAGAAAGAAAAAGTTTTATTCCAGAAGTTTTAGAGGGATTTGAGCAAGTATTATTCTGCGATCATATTGAAGGAATGGGTACCGCTCTTTACAAAAGAGCCGTTGAGGCGGGAATGGAAGGCATTGTGGCAAAACATAAAGATTCTACTTA
>CAXBEL010000209.1:0-7974 GCA_963974735.1 uncultured Flavobacteriaceae bacterium
ACTGAACACTGCCCAAATATTCTATAGACTCTATACTGGTCCTTTGGTTCTTTATATAAGTTTCAGAAACGACAATATTTTTTTTATGTATGTGGCAATGCTCTAAAAGTCTTGAAGTCGTATTCAGAACATCACCGTGGTATGCCATTTCTTTATAATTTTGCCCACCTATTATGGTTGCTGATACAGCACCCATATGAACCGCGGCCTTAAATTTTGGAATTACGTTAAAGTGCTTTAAGTACTCCCTTTTACTATGATAGAAATGTTTTTCAACAATTTCAAATATTTTAAAAGCCTTATTATTCAAATCGTTCTTAGATTTCCAGGTAAATACAATTTCGTCACCTACAAATTGATATATTTCTATATCTATTTGTTGTAATCCCTTAAGAATATCTCTAAAGCAATTATTTAATAAACTACTATATTTTAAATGTCCCAGCTCCTCTGCTAATTGTGTAGAATTGTTGAGATCTAAAAACATAAAAACTCTATATTCTTCAATTGGAGTTTCGTATTTTCCAGTGATGTAATTAAGTAAGACTGGCTGACCAAATAATTCCCTTAAATGCTTTAAGAATGAAAGTATTGCACTAAAAGAAAATAAATATATTGTAAATAACAAAAATAAGTCTGTTTGAAATAATGTTACGACAACATCAAGTGCTTCAGTTAATGTGGATTCAGTGAACAGAATATCGTATGTTATATTAACAATAATAATATTTAGTAGAGTTAATGCTGAAACACCAATGATCCAGAAAATTCGTTTCTTCCAAATGCTTAACGAAGGCAGTTTTCTTGAGACAATTTTTTCAAATCCTAAAATGGCTAAACCTTGAAATAGGGCAACACAACTTGTTTTTAAATAATAATATTCTTTATCAAAAGGAATAATATGAGAAGGATGAATAACTAGATCTTCTAATCCTGCGAATCTAGAATATATAAAAGCACAGGCTACTAAAATTAGAAATACTACAAACAAGATATCTTCTAGTAGTGCTTTTTTATTCATCTCTTATATTTTAACGCAATTAACTTTTTCCAATATTCGGTAATTGTAGTTGATTAGTTACATACAAATACGTAGCTTCTTTTTGCTGATAATTTGCAAATGCAGAAATAAAATCGCTATCAGCCTCTTGTTTTGTCTTTTGAGCATCCAGTAAATCTGTAAGGTTATTTAAGCCGCTATCATAATTATCGCGTTGTGTTTTGAGATTCTCTTCAGCATAAATTAATTTATCTTCAGCAAATTGTATTTGTTTATATGCATTTTGGAGATCATACCAACTTTTCATAATACTTAAAGTAAGTTGATCTTTACCATCATTAAATTTATTTTCTGCAATTTCTATATCAATCTTACTTTGTAGCAATTGTTTTTTCTCGCCACCCCACCAGGCAGATATTGGAATTGAAAGTGTTGCAAAAGCAATGGGTTGCACTCCAATGTTGAAGTCATAATTAAATGAATCAAACGTTGAAGCATTAATACCTACGGCAAATTGAGGTAACAAATCTGCTTGTTCATTTTCAACTTTTAATTGCGAGGCGTTAACTTGTTTTTCTAGAAGGCGGTATCTGTTATTATTAAGTAAGTCTAGTTCGGGGTTTTTATATTTCAAACTAGGAGCTATTACTTGTAAATCAGATTTATTTAAAGCCACTAAGCTGGTATCGTAGGCAATTCCTGTATAAACGGCCAAATCAAGAAGAGCAATTTTACGTTTATTTGAAAGTTCATTTTCTTTTAATAAAAGACTGCTTTTTTCCACTTTAACCTGTAACAGCTGGTTTTTAGCAATAAGACCTGCATCTAATAAGTCCTGCTGTTGCTTTAAAAGGTTGGTAAGGTAAATCTTACTAGCATTAATAGTTTTTTGCTGCTCTTGAAGTGCGATTAATTGCCAAAACTTTGTTTCTGTAGTGAGAATAACAGAATCAATAGCTTCTTCAGTAGCTAGTTCGCGGCTTTCAAGTTGAATTTGTGCAAGTTTATTGGCCAGTCTTATTTTTCCTCCCGCATAAATTGCTTGTGTTGCTGTTGCACCAAGTGAATAGATGTTATCTATTCCATTTGGGAGAGTTTGTGGAATAGGCGGTACGAGATCGTTAAAACCATACAACGCAAACCCGGAAGCTTCAATTTCAGGAAAATATTTTGAATATGCTTCCTGTCTTGCAAATTCAGCTTTTTCTGCGCGTAAAACACCATTTTTAATTGTATTGCTATACTCTAGCGCAGATTTTTTCAAGTCTTCAAGCTTAATATTTTTTTCTTGAGCATTCCCAGTTAAAGTGGTTAGGAAAAATAAAATACCTATAATCTTATATATCGAATGATTTGTAGTGATCATCTATCTATTTATTTAATGTTTTTAATTCTTCGGTAGAATTTTCATTGGGCACAGTATCATCATTTCTAAAAAATAACCAGTAGAGTACGGGCAATACAAAAAGTGTAAGTACCATCGATACTAACAGGCCAAAGGCGATTACTGTACCTAAAGGTCCCCAAAGACTAGATCTGCTAATTATCATTGGAGTAACGCCTACTGCTGCAGCAGACGATGTTAAAAAGATGGGACGCATTCTACGCTGTGCAGAGGTGATAGCCGCTTCAAGCACATTCTTTCCATGATGTTGGCGTAACTCATCTGCATAGTCAATAAGTATGATGCCATTTCTAACTACGATACCGCAGAGAGCAAGAATTCCTAAAAAGGAAGTAAAGCCAAAAGGATATTGCATAAGTAATAATCCTAATGCTGCACCCAGAATGCTTAATGGCATAGTAATAAAACTAAGCGCCGCGTGCTTAATAGATTTGAAATGCCATATCAGAATTAAAATAATTAGTAAAACACTTATTAGTAAGGAAATACCCATAGGTAATAAATTCTCTTCAGATAATTCGTGCTCCCCACCATAATTAATTCTAATGTGATCAGGTATGTCTAAGGTATCAATTTTAGGAGTGATTATTGCCTGAACTACGTTTGCAACTGCTCCTTTTTCAATATCGACACGTATAGTTAAGCAGCGCATCCCGTTACGATGTACAATTTGATCTTGTTCCCAATCTGGAGTAATATCAGCTACCTGTTTTAAAGGTATAACCGCACCTGTAGTTGGCGCTATAATCGAGAGCTGCATCAAATCAGAAACACTTTGATTAGTTTGATTTTCAGATTTGATTTTTATGTTTATGGCATAATCATCTTCATAAATCTGGGTGGCTTGTAAACCTTCCATATTCATGGCAATGGTGTTCCCTATATCTTCTTTAGTAAGTCCGGCCTGGGCTGCCTGTTTTTCTTTAATATCTATACTTACCGTTGTATATAGTTCGCCAAAATTGCTTCTGCTCCATATTGTTTGAGGTGTCTGGCGGGCTATATCAATAATCTGATCGCCATATTTTTTTAATTCTGAAATGTCACTACCATAAAGTCTTATTTCAATAGGAGCCGGTTTGCCTACCATATTAAGTTGCTTCATTCGCAGATATGCATTCGTAAACATTTCAGAATACTTTAAATCATATTCTTTTAAAACTTCTTCTGTAGCCTCATTTGAAGCTGTGGTAACTAAAATTTGCGCATAATTTTTTGCAGGCAAATTAGGGGCATAAACCATGTGAAAACGCGGTGAGCTTTCACCTATAAAACTGGTATAATCAAGAATCCTTTCATCTTCTGCAAGCACTTTCTCGAATGCTTTCACAACAGACGCTGTTTCCTCCAGATTACTACCATCACTAAGGTTTACTTCAACTGCAAATTGATTTCTTTCAACAATAGGAAACAATTCCTGGCTTACATTTGAAAAGAGAAACATTCCCAGTAGGATAGAAGCAATACCCATAAATACAGTAATCTTGTAATGCTTCATTGCCTTCTCAACACTTTTGTTGAAAAATTCCTGTAACTTATCAAGTAGTGATTTTTTCTTCTCTTTTCCATTTTGAGATTCTTCAGAATGAAGTCCTTTTTTGATAAATACCGTATTTAGAAATGGTACAAGAAGTATTGAAATTGCCAGCGAAAGGAATAAAGCTATTGAGATCGTGAATGGAAATGTACTCAAAAAGTCTTTTGCTGTGCCAGTCATAAAAAACATGAGTGGAAAGAATGTTGCTGAAATGGCCAATGTTGCGGTAAATACTGAAGGGAATAATTCTACTGCACTATGATATGCTGCTTCCCATCGTGTCTCCCCTTCATCGAGCTTTTCTACATAATTATCTATTACCACTATGGGATCGTCAACCACAATACCTAATACTACGATCAGGGCTGCAAGAGTAACCGTATTAAGCTCCATACCCAATAAATACATAACAGCGAGTGTGGCGCAAATCGTTATAGGAATGGTAGCTGCTGCTAAGGATGCTACGCGAAAGGGTAACAGTAATATACAGACTATAATAACTCCTAAAAGTGCATAGCCAAACTCTTTTAGAAAGTGACTAATTGAATGATCTACTACTACAGGTTGATCTGCAATGGTTTTAACTTCAATATCACTTGGTAAATTTTCTTTAATACGATCTAGATGTTCTGTAATCTCTTCTCCAAACTGCACAATATTATTGCCTTTAGCCATTTCTAAAGTAATAATCATTGCTTTGGTTCCTCCAGTTTCAATATAGGAATCAGGGTCCTCATATTCGCGTTTAACATGAGCAATATCGCTTAAGCGAATAACATTACCATTTTCCTCAGATTTGACGATGTGTTGTGCTACATCGGTAACATTGTTTAAAAATGCCTCTAAGTGTATAGGACGGTCAAAATGCTCACCTTCTAATGTGCCACTTGGCAATATAGTACCTCGAGTTTGCAAACTTTGTCTTAGCATTGCCGGACTAATCGCGTATTGCGCTAATTTATTTTGATCTACAGATACGGTTATTTGTTCGGTTAGACCACCAGAATAAGTGATTTTAGCCATATCCTCAATCTGTCTTAAATCATCAATAATATCCTCTACGTGTAATTGTAAATCTTTATAAGGACGTGTATCAGATTGAACAGATAAGATCATTGCTGCCGTATTTCCAAAATCACTATTTACAGCAACTCCTCGAACTCCTTTAGGCAATGACTGTTGCTGAAAAACAAAAAGATTATTCTTTAGCTTATTCCAAAATTGCTGTGTCTCATCCTTACTAATTCTATTTGAAATTTCTAAGTAGATATAACTCATTCCGTTTTTTGAATAGGAATAAGTTTTTGTCTTATCAACTTCATTAAAAGTAAAAAGATATTCTTCTAATCTTGATGTAAGTTGGGTCTCAACTTCTTCTGCATTTGCTCCGGGAAATGAACCTATTACAAGACCTGTACGAGTAGTAAAGTCTGGAAATTCATTTCGAGACATATTAAAAAGTCCGATGAGGCCAATAATTAACAATGTAAATGCTAGCGCTATGGGGAACGCTTTGTATTTCATTCCCCATTCTATAAGGTTGCCTTTCTTTTTCATAGACTACTTATTTAAAACCTTTACTGGGGTATTATTTGTGAGTTTATGATATCCTGACGTGATAACAATATCTCCAGGTTGAAGACCTTTTTCTATAGATATACCATTATTATAGAGAGTGCCTATTTCTACCATCTTGCGTTGTGCTGTATTGTTAGATACGTCAACTGTATAAACAAAATTCTGTCCGTCATCTGTTATCGAGACGATTTCTGCTGGAAGAATGATGAGGTTTACGGCTGTTTCTTGGCTATTAGTCTCCGACGGCTTTAATTGTGTCTGACACGCCATACCCGGCTTCAAAATTTTATCAGGATTTGGGATTTTTATTTTTGCTTGATACACGGGACTACGAGAGCCAGATTGAATTGCGATTTCAGAAATAGTTCCTATAACACTTTTATCTAAAGCACTGATATATACAGAAGCGCTATCACCTATTTTATAGGTATTTACTTCTTGATCAGATAGACTAATTACGGCTTCTACGTGATCTATTTCTAAAAGCTCCATCACAGGCATACCGGGGCTTGCAACATCACCAGTTTCTTTCATTTTAGCTCCTATAAAACCAGAAAATGGAGCGATAATCTTTGTTTTTTTTACGTTTTGGTAGGCTGCATTAGCTGCGGCCTGAGCTTGTTTATAATTAGATCGGGCCTCCACCATTCTAATTTCAGCAATACTACCTTTCAAATAAACCTCATTGATGCGTTTATAATTTTCCTCAGCCAGATTTGCCTGTGCCTTTTGAGCTTCGTACTGCTCCACATAAGTTGTAGGATCTATTGCCGCAATAACTTCTCCTTTTCTTACATAATCACCGCTGTTTACTCGTATACTTTTAATATCTCCAGATACTTGAAAACTTAATTGCGCCGATGTTGCCGCTTTAATGGTTCCCGGATAAGTTTCAGAAGTCGTTTTATCGTTTGTTGTTTCTCCTATGGTCAACGTTTTAACTGCGACAGGAGATATTTCTCTGGTTGTATCTTTCTCTTTACAAGCGCAAAGAATACATCCTATGATAACAAAAAATACAAGGGGTTTACGTAGCATTTATTTTTATTTAAGTGTTTGAGGTTTTACATACATTCAAATCGAAATGGCCAAAATTAAGTATGAAAAATTACACTGCAAAAATGCTAATATTTGTAATTAAAGTAAAGGTCTAAAAAAGGGTGTGATTGGTCTGTTTAGGTTATTTTTAAAAATAATCAATATTGCTAAAACAGTACATTGCGTTTTGTGTAAATTTAGTTATTGGTCTGTGTTAATTTTATATTTCTATACTGAGTAGGTGCATAACCAGAATGTTTCTTAAAATACTTACCAAAAAATGATTGATCACTAAATTTTAGCTCCTGAGCTACCTCAGCTACTGATAGTGAAGGATCGCCTAATAATAATTTTGCTTCTAAAATTACTGTATCATCGATAATTTGCGAAGCAGTTTTTCCTGATACCTCTTTAAGAACTTTTGACAAATGCCCTGAAGTTATAGATAGGTTGTCTGCATAAAATTTAACAGATCGCTCACCCTTAAAATTTAAATTTAAATTCTTGAAAAATCGAAGAACAAGTTCTTCGTTTCTAGTTAGTGATAGTTCTAAGTTGGGATGATTTTTTTTGAAAATTGAAGAATAGTGAATTGCTAATAAGCCAAACGTATATTTAATTAATTCACTTTTGAAATTATTTTCATCATTCTGTTGACCATTGTAGCGCTCTAAAAGATTTGATAAAAAAACGGATGTTTCTTTCTCCTTTAAATCTAGTTTTAACTTTGGGATGTTTTCTCTTGTAAAGAAATCAATTGCACCAAATTCCATTTTTGTGAACGAATTTTTAATAATGAATCCTGTACTAAATCCGATAGCTATAATTTCCAAATCATTTGTCATTTTGAGAAGGTGAACAACGGCGTTTGGTTTTATAGGTATTATCTCACCATTTTGAATAGTATGATTGATTAAATTTAATTGAATTTTCAAACTTCCAGAGACAACAAATAATATTGAAAAATTATCTGTTCTAAATGGATAGGTAATCGGGATTTCCTCAAATCTATTTTTAGAAATATGAACGTGTAAATCATCACTCTGGGGATTATCACCCATAATCTCGATCAACTCATTTATTGTATGTTTTCTAATGGTTTTTGTTTGCAAAATATAGTTTGAAGGATTTAAATAAATATACCAGCAATTTAATCGTGTAATAGAATCAGATTAATGTTATCTCCAGAATCTTTTAGTGGCGTTTCTCCTGTAGTAGATAGCTATGATATGTTTCAAGCCTCACATTTGCATTACTATCTACGAGTAAAATGATGATCATCATACCTATCGTAGTAATCCCAATTGCCCTCCATAGTGGTTTATCTATGAAAATAATCAATAATGCTGCGGTAATAATTATTACAGGTATAACTTTAAAAACAATGGTTTTATAATCTCCCATCGACTTTTCTGT
>CAXBEL010000210.1:0-7893 GCA_963974735.1 uncultured Flavobacteriaceae bacterium
ACCGGTATATCTGAGGATAAAGGTGGTGCTGGTAATCCTTCTCCTATTACAGCTTATGGTGTATTTATGGGGATGAAGGCCGCTGCTAAGTTTCAGTTTGGTAAAGAAAGTCTTAAAGATCGTACAGTTCTTGTTCAGGGAATAGGACACGTAGGTGAAACTTTGGTTAAACATATTACAGAAGAAGGTGGCCGCGTTTATATTACAGATATCAATCAAGAGCGTCTGGAATATGTGCGTAATACGTATGGTGCAGAGATTTTTGGAGCAAAAGATATATATAGTGCAGATGTAGATATTTACGCCCCTTGTGCATTGGGAGCTACAATTAATGACGACACGGTACATAATATTAAAGCACGTGTAATTGCTGGAGCTGCAAACAACCAATTGGCAGATGAAAACAAGCACGGATCTATTCTTCAAGAGCGGGGAATTACATATGCTCCCGATTTTCTTATAAATGCTGGGGGAATTATAAATGTTTATGCCGAATTGGAAAATTATGGCAAGGAAGAGATAGTTCGTAAAACTGAAAAAATATTTGATACCACTTTGGAAATCCTTAATCGTGCTGATGAGAAGGGGATTACCACACATCAAGCGGCATTAAATATCGCAAAGGAGCGAATTGCAGCAGGAAAAAATAAATAGTGTAGCGCTTACTCTATTAATTCATGTATTTTTGCAGCGGTTTTTGGATAGCTGATGCGGCAAGTTTGATTTTTATAAAATCCCTAAAGGAAAGATTTTAAAAACAACTCCGTTTCAATTTTCAGGAACCGCTATTTTACAACCCAGTAAGTTCTTTAGATCCATGCTCAACAGAAGGCATATTAGAATTAAGGTAATGCAGGCGCTATATGCCCTGGCACAATCTGAAACCCCTGATCTTCAAAAGGAGGAAAAATTTCTTAAATCCAGTATTTCACAAATGTTTGACCTTTATCTGGTCATGGTAGATCTAGTGGTCGAGGTTCACGCTTTTGCAAAAGATTTTATGGAAAAATCCCAGCAGAAAATGTTGGCAACGGCAGAAGATATCAACCCAAATAGAAGATTTGTAGACAATAGAATTCTTGTTAAGTTAGCTGAAAATGAACAACTTCAAAAGCAGCTTCAAAAACGAAAACTCAATAACTGGAGACTCGACAGCGAATATGTGAATATCATCTTCGAAGATTTAAAAAAGAGTGATCTCTTTATGCAATTTATGGAGCATAGCGATGATTCTTTTAAAGAGGATAAAGCTTTTGTCATCGAAATGTTTAAACAGATAGTTGCACCTAATGACAAATTATATGATTATCTGGAAGACTACCGTTTAACATGGTTGGACGATCTTCCAGTAATTAATACAACAGTCGTTAAGCGTTTGCAAAAACTGAAACCACTATCGCCTGAGGGAACAATTATTCCGAAGCTATTTAAGGATGAAGAAGACGAAGAGTTTGCTCAAAACCTCCTTCGCAGGGCATCTTATAATGATGAGATGCTTGAAGCAGAAATTTTAGGCAACACCCCTAACTGGGACCAGGATCGAATCGCTACAATAGACAAGGTTTTACTAAAAATGGCTATTTGTGAATTTTTAAAATTCCCTTCTATACCAGTTAAGGTTACGATAAATGAGTATTTAGAGTTGGCTAAGGAATATTCAACTCCTAAGAGCAGCATTTTTATAAATGGTGTTTTGGATCGATTGGTAAAAAAATATCGTGAAGAAGGGCGTTTGAACAAAGCTGGTCGAGGATTGATCGAGTAAAAATAAAATTGTATTTTTGAACCCATTTTTAAAAAAGATATAAATATTATGAAAAAAGGAATTATAGCACTTGGAGTTATTGCAGCCTTGGCCTGTACAGGTTGTAAGGATAATGCTTCTAGCAAAGTAAAAGGAGAAAATGTTGAAATGGCTGCAACACGTGATGCCAATGCAACTGTTTTTCCAGTAATTGAATTTGAAGAAACTGCTTACGATTTTGGAAACATCAATCGTGGAGATAATGTAGAGCACGTATTTAAATTTAAAAATACAGGTAAAGCTCCTTTAGTTATTGTAGATGCTAAAAGTACTTGTGGATGTACAATACCTACTTTTTCAAAAGAGCCTATTGCACCAGGAGAAACAGGTGAATTATTGGTAAAATATAACGGTAGCGGACTTAACGCGGTAACGAAAGTTGTTACTGTAACAGCTAACACTGAAAAAGGAAAAGAAACTGTAAAAATAACTGCATTTGTGAAGCCTTCTGCTGATAGTGCAACCACAGCTAAAGGATAATAAATGGATCAAATAACAAATTTTTTACCGTTAATATTAATGGCAGCTGTTGTCTATCTTTTTATGATAAGACCTCAGATGAAACGTCAAAAACAAGAAAAGCTGTTTGCAGCTGATCTAAAAAGAGGTGATCGTGTAGTTACTAAAAGTGGATTGCACGGTAAAGTGCTTGAACTTAATGAAGATGGGACCTGCATTATAGAATCTGGTGCTGGAAAACTTAAATTTGAGCGTTCTGCCCTTTCTATGGAAATGAGCAAAAAACTTAATGCTCCTGCTCCAGCGGTTAAGAAATAATATTACAGATAATTAAAAAAAATCCGCATTGAATATTCAATGCGGATTTTTTTTGTTCCTATATAAAAAGACCCATTTCTAGGCTGATTATATATAAAGTAGGATTACTGCTTTTCTGCAACCAATTCTGAAATTTTCACAATAACTTCAATGGCTTTCTGCATACTTTCTACAGGAACATATTCAAATCTTCCGTGAAAGTTATGACCTCCTGCAAATATATTGGGGCAGGGCAATCCCATATAAGAAAGCTGTGAACCATCTGTGCCCCCTCGTATAGGCTTAATAATAGGTTTAACGCCTACAGCTTCCATAGCTTCTTTAGCCACATCAATGATATGCATTACCGGTTCGATCTTCTCGCGCATATTAAAGTATTGATCTTTAATTTCCAGCGTGATGATTTCTTGCTCATACTGGCTGTTTATTTCATCTGCGAGATTGTTCATAAAAGCTTTTCGTGCTTCAAAATGCTCAAAATCGTGATCGCGTATTATAAATTCGAGTTCAGTAAGTTCTACATCACCTTTAATGGTATGTAGATGAAAGAAACCTTCGCGGTCTGCCGTGTGTTCTGGGCTTTCCATACGAGGTAGTGAACTGATGAAATCTTGGGCTATAAAAATGCTGTTTATCATTTTGCCTTTAGCATAACCTGGATGTACACTCTTACCTTTTATATTAACGGTAACTCCGGCGGCATTAAAGTTTTCATACTCAAGTTCGCCTATTTGGCTGCCATCCATAGTGTAAGCCCATTCTGCCCCAAATTTAGCTACATCAAATTTGTGTGCACCACGACCTATTTCTTCGTCTGGGGTAAAACCTATGCGTATTTTACCGTGCTTTATTTGAGGATTTAGAGTAAGATGTTTAATAGCTTCCATTATCTCTGTAATTCCCGCTTTGTCATCGGCTCCTAAAAGTGTTGTACCATCAGTTGTAATAATAGTCTGACCTTTATATTGAAGTAGATCTTCAAAATAATCTGGTGAAAGAACTATATCCTGTTCCTTATTAAGGACGATGTCTTTTCCATCATATTTTTCTATAATTTGTGGTTTAACATTCGTTCCGGTAAAATCTGGCGTAGTATCATAGTGGGAGATAAAACCTATAGTAGGAACTTTTTTATCCACATTAGAGGGGAGCGATGCCATAATGTAACCACTATCATCCATGCTAACTTCGTGTAGTCCCATCTCGTAGAGTTCCTCAACTAATTTTTTAGCAATGTCCCACTGTTTGTCTGTACTTGGAGTAGTTTGGCTTTTAGAATCACTTTGGCTGTCTATGGTTACATAGCTCACAAAGCGATCTATAATTTGCTTTTTTGGAGTCATAATAAAAGGGGTATTTCTTCTTCTTTTTTAAGTGTTAGCGCAATCGTTTTTTATAAATAATCTGAAAATCAACTATATAATAAGTGCTTTATCAATTACCTTTAGGATGTAAAAAATCAATTATTACTAATCAAAAATAGAATTATGATAAGAAATTACATAATGATGTTGCTGTTTTCTTTTAGCCTTACAGCAGCTATTACGGCACAAGAAATTTCTGGAACCGTTCTGGATGACCAATCTCAACCACTGCCTGGGGTGTCAGTAGTTGTTAAAGGTACAGATAGAGGAACAATTACAGATTTTAATGGAGTTTATAATATTGAAGCAGAACAAGATGAGGTTCTTGTTTTTTCTTATGTAGGTTTTAATACTCAGGAAGTAACCGTGACCGGTTCAACTATGGATGTTACAATGCAATCTGGGGTTTCTCTGGATCAGGTTGTGCTTATTGGTACGCGTAATCCTAGTAGGACTGCAATTAATTCTGCTGTACCAGTAGATGTTTTGGATATGGATGAGATAAAGGAAAATAGCCCGCAGATAACGGTTACGGAGATACTTAACTACGCAGCGCCTTCTTTCTCTTCTAATCCGCAGACGATCTCTGATGGTACAGATCATATCGCACCAGCATCTTTAAGGGGATTGGGACCTGATCAGGTTTTGGTATTAATAAATGGAAAAAGACGGCATAAAACAGCTCTGGTAAACATAAATGGAACCTTTGGCCGAGGTTCTGTAGGTAGTGATTTATCAGCTATACCAACCAATGCTATTAAAAGAATTGAAATCTTAAGGGATGGAGCAGCTGCCCAATATGGTTCTGATGCTATTGCAGGTGTTATAAACATTGTGTTGAAAGAGGCTACCAATGAACTTTCTCTTGATTTTACAACAGGCGCAAATTTCACCAGTGAAAATCCTGATGATGGAGTGGATGGGGAGAAAATAAATATTGGAGCAAATTATGGTTTACCCATAGGAGAAGATGGAGGATTTGTGAATCTTACAGGTAACTTCAATTTTAGAGGAGCAACTAACAGAATGTCATCTTATACTGATCAGATTTTTAATGGTTATAATTCGGTTGAACGTGTTGCTGATAATCAAGGTTTTGATTTACTGGATCTGCAAACAGATTTTGGTTCAATTGTAAATTTGGCTCAGAATGCTGGCCTACCCGGAGATGTATTAAATGATGTAAACAACGCCAATGATTTAAGCGACTTACAAACAGCCTTAAACTTTGATAATACAGAAGCCGAACTTATAGCACGAGGTCAGGATAGAAGTGACTACAATATGCGCGTTGGACAATCGGAATTGCGAGGTGGACAATTTTTTGGTAATATGGAAATTCCATTAGGAGACGATCTCACGCTCTATTCTTTTGGAGGTTTAGGTTTTAAAAATGGTAATGCAGCAGGTTTTTACCGTTTGCCATTTCAAGCAAGGGCTTATACACCAGCAAGAATAAATGGATTTCTACCTGAAATCAATTCAAATATAAAGGACAAAGCGATTGCTGTGGGGATTAAAGGGAAGATAGGAGATTGGTTTGTTGATTTGAGTAACAATACTGGTAAGAATGAATTTACGTACAGAATAAGTAATTCATTAAATGCTTCTTTGCAAAATTCAACTCCATTTGAAGCAGATGCAGGCGGATTTAATTATGGGGAAAATACTTCTAACCTAGATGTTAGTCGTTTCTTTGAAGATATTATGTCTGGTTTGAACATTGCATTTGGTGCAGAATATAGAGTGGAAAACTATGGTATTATTGCAGGTGAAGAAGCTTCTTATGCACAGTATAACACCCTAGGCAATGTTCACGATCCTACAGATCCTAACTCAGTTGTTCCTGTAGATTTTCTTGGAGATGAGCGACCCGGAGGTATTCAGGTTTTTCCAGGTTTTAAACCAGAAAATGAGGTAGATGCGTATAGAAATTCCATTGCTGGATATGTGGATGTAGAAGCAGATTTTTCTGAACAGTTTAGATTAACCGGAGCCATACGTTATGAGAACTTTTCAGATTTTGGAGGAACTTTAAACTTTAAGTCTTCTTTCCTATTTAAGGCAACTGAGAATTTAAGTCTGCGAGGTTCTGTTCAAACCGGCTTTAGAGCACCATCTTTACATCAAATTCATTATAATTCTACTTCAACATTATTTGTTGATGGTGTACCGCAGGAAGTTGGGATATTTCCTAACACATCCCGTGTAGCCCGTATACTGGGAATAGATGAGTTAAAAGAAGAAACTTCAGTTGGTTTCACCGTAGGAGCAACTGCTAATATTCCAGATTTAAATTTAAAATTGACATTGGATGGGTATCTGGTTAATATTGATGATAGAATCATTCTTACAGGTCAATTTGATGATAATGGAGATCCAGAGCTCGCCCGTTTATTTCAAGAGGCTAATGCTACTCAAGCGGCATTTTTTACAAATTCTGTAGATACACAAACCAAAGGGATTGACTTTGTAGCAGATCACAACGCCCGCCTTTCTGACAATTTAAGATTGGTAAATACCTTGTCATTTACGGTTAGCAAAACAACACTGGAAAATGCTAATATTCCTCAGACTATTAGTGATGCAGGTCTATCTGAAACCTATTTTGATAGGACGAGTAGGATTTATCTTGAAGCTGCGGTGCCAAGAACAAAAGGGACATTAACTAACAACCTCGGGATAGGCGATGCGTGGAATATCTTTTTGCGTAACAGTTATTTTGGTGAAGTTGAAGAGGCCACAAACACAGTAGATCCTGCTGTAGATCCTATTTATGGCGGAAAAATAGTAACAGATTTAAGTGTTTCTCATCGTTTTTCTGACGCTATAAAATTCACAATAGGAGCAAATAACTTATTAGATGTTTATCCAGATGAAGCAGACCCTGCCTTTCAATCTGGTGGTAGATTTATTTATTCAAGACGTTCTACACAGTTTGGTACAGGTGGAAGACATCTTTTTGCAAGAATGAACATTACAATTAAATAGAATATTAATCATAAAAGTAAAAGCTCCTTAGGGGGCTTTTTTTGTTTGTATAAACCGTAAAAAGCTGAAATACCTTTTAAATTGAGGGGTAGGGAATTACCTTTGCGGGAATTTAATCTGCCTTATGTACAAAACTATAATTAGACCTTTATTATTTCTTTTTGACCCAGAAGTAGTGCATCATTTCAGTTTTAAAATGATTAGGCTTACAAATCAAATTGGGTTGGGCTCTTTGTTTAGATCGGTATATGAAGTTAAAGACTCGGCTTTAGAAAGAGAGGTTTTTGGTTTAAAATTTAAAAATCCGGTAGGATTGGCAGCAGGTTTTGATAAAGATGCAAAATTGTACAAGGAACTTTCCAATTTTGGTTTTGGTTTCATCGAAATAGGAACTCTTACGCCTAAACCACAACCGGGAAATGAGAAAAAAAGATTATTCCGTTTAAAAGAAGATAAGGCAATTATAAATAGAATGGGCTTTAACAATGGCGGGGTGAAAAGCGCTGTAGAAAGGCTTAAAAGAAATAATACTGGGGTGCTTATTGGTGGAAACATAGGTAAGAACAAAATAACTCCTAATTCTGAAGCCATATCAGACTATAAAATTTGTTTTGAAGAGCTTTTTCCCTATGTTGATTACTTTGTAGTAAATGTTAGTTCACCAAATACTCCCAATCTTAGAGAATTACAGGACAAGGAGCCATTGACGCGGTTATTAAATGCATTACAGGAGAAGAATGAGAGTAAAGCAAATAAATCCAAACCAATTCTACTAAAGATTGCACCAGACCTTACCGATAATCAATTACTGGATATAATTGATATTATTAAGGAAACTGGCATTGCAGGAGTAATAGCTACAAATACAACCATAGAAAGGGATAATCTCATTTCTAATAATAAAACTGAAACGGGAGGTTTAAGTGGTCAGCCTTTAAAAAACCGTTCTACAGAAGT
>CAXBEL010000211.1:0-7731 GCA_963974735.1 uncultured Flavobacteriaceae bacterium
GTATGCACCTTATAAATCCAAAATTTCGACAGTAGCAAAAGGTAGAATTCCTATTTATTTTGAAGGGTTTGCAGATCGCAATTATGAACCGGATTATACTCTTGTTTCGCGGCATAAAAACAATGCACTTTTGATAGAAAAAGAAGCTGTTTTTAAACACGTTTTTGATATGATTTGGAAGCAGAAAATAAAGGCTGTTGATGGAACAATTTTACTGATAAAAGTGGATACGATTTGTGTACATGGCGACACACCAAAAGCCGTTGAAATTTTGCAATATATCTATCAGAAATTATACAATAAAAATATTCAAATCGAAAAGTTTGAGAAGTAGAAAGCCAAATATTATTAGGTTAGGGGACCGTGCTGTTTTATTAGAATGGGACTTCGAAATCAATGAAAAAAATCTATTTTGGCTACTTAATTTGAAAGAATTAATCATTAAAAAATTATATGAACTAAAAGTTGAAGTAATCAATACATACAACTCGATATTAATTAGTTATGTTTACAGTATAGAATATGTCTATGATGCCGATTTTTGGTTAAATGCATTTGATTTTAACGAAGTAAGCGTAGAGAACATTCAGCAAGATACTTTTATTTTACCGGTATGTTATGATCTTCAATTTGGCATTGATCTCAATGAGATTTCTATAAAAAAAGACATGGAAATTTCTGAAATTATAAACTTACATACAGCCTCAGATTACACACTTTATTTTATGGGATTTTTACCCGGTTTTCTATACTTGGGCGGTATGGATGATAGGCTTGCATTTCCACGTAAAAATCAACCCCGAAAATCAATTGAAAAAGGGGCTGTGGGAATAGCTGAAAATCAGACAGGAATTTATCCAAAATCCAGCCCTGCAGGATGGCAAATAATTGGTAATTGTCCTGTGCCTTTATTCAATCCTAAAAGTGAAAGACCAAGCCCATTTTCTCCTGGTGATAAAATTAAATTCAATGCTGTCTCTTTGGAAGAATATCTGGATATCAAACAAGCTATAAAACAGGAAAAATATGAATTGAAAAAGCATGGAAATAATGACTGAAATTGAAGTTATATCTCCGGGCTTTTATTCGACTATTCAAGATATGGGTAGAGTGGGATTTGCCAAATATGGAGTTCCTAAAAGTGGTTGTATGGATTCATTTTCGGCAAAAAAAGCAAATTTATTGGTAGGTAATGATTCTAACGATGCTGTATTAGAAATTACAATGACCGGGCCGACTTTGGTTTTTCACGGGGATAGTAGTATTGCGATATCTGGAGCTCAATTTGATTTACAATTAAATGACTGTCATATTGAAAATGATAAAGCATATAAAGTGAGTGCTGGAGATAAACTGGTTTTTAATTCCCTTAGAGAAGGTTTCAGAGCTTATTTGGCTATTTCTGGAGGCTTCCAAACTATGAAGCTTTTAGATAGTAGAAGTATGTACGAAGAGATAACAGATTCAATTAAAATAGAAAGAGGGGATAGGCTACCAATTATTTCAAAATCTGAAGAAAAGGAGAATAAAGGTGCTAGTGTAAATTTTGAAATTAAAGGGATTTTTGAAAACGAAATAAATCTTTACGAGGGTCCAGAGTTTTATTTGTTAAGAGGGGATCAAAAAGAGTTACTCTTTAAAAACTCCTTTACCGTTTCACAATCGAGTAATAGAATGGCAATTCAAATGAAAGAGGATTTTCAAAATAACTTAAAAGGAATTGTTACCGGTCCCGTAGTTCCAGGAACGGTTCAACTTACGCCGGGGGGAACTCTTATAATCTTAATGCGTGACTGTCAGGTAACTGGTGGGTATCCACGTATCCTTCAACTCAGTGAATTAGGTATATGCACATTGGCCCAAAAAAGGCCGGGAGATTCAGTGTTCTTCAAGCTGCTTACTCCGTAGTTCTAACATCGCGTCACTTAATAATTGTACGGAGTCACCTCTTCCCAATTCTTTATCGAGATATTTTGCTTTCTCACCAAGTATTCCGTTATGCCGTATTATAAACCAAAGCGAATGAATATAATCTGCATAGTTTAAATATTCGTTTTCTTCAATAAGGCCAATTCGACTAGCCTTTTTTACAAGCCATTGCATATTTAGTTTTGCATATTTAAATTGATCATCCATTTTTAATTGATTTTTTGTTTTTTGATTGCTAGTTTTAATTCAGTTTTAGAAGGTTCTCTTAGGGAATGTTTATTAAATCGAATTATTATTTTAAAATGCTTTCTCAAATGGGGATGCATGTTTTTAAGCGAAGTTGAAGAAAAAATAACCAATCCAGAATATTTTTTAATGTTCTCTAAGAGATAAGAAATCTCTTGAGTAGCATACCTATCATGAGCGTCTTGAATCTCTGTCCTTTTGCCAAATAAGGCATCGGCTTTATCAAATAGCAGTATTTTATTATTTTTTGACGCGAGGTCTAATACTTTATAGAGATTTTTCTCTGTTTCACCAATGTATTTAGAAATAAGTATAGAAAGATTAACTCTATAAACGGGTATGTGAGCATATTTACCTAACAGCGCTGCGGTAAATGTTTTGCCGGTTCCAGATGGACCATAAAAAAAGGCAATATATCCAGATTTAGCATTTATATTTTTTGAATGCCCCCTATTGTTTCTTTTGTGTAATTCAAGCCAGTCTTCTATTGTTTTAATTTTTTCGTGAGTGCTTTTAGAAATCATTAAGTCATCCCAGTTTAGTGAAGTTTCAATTTGAGTTATACAATCTTCATTTACTGTTTGCTCCAGTAAATTGTTTTCTATAAAAGGATTGAATGATTTCTTATCTGGTACCATAAGCTTTATTAATTGGCACATCTAATTTAGTCAAAAACGATTTAATGAACTATTAATGAGTTTAATAAGGGTTAAAAACCTTTTGAAGTAGGGTTTATAACCCCCTAGATTGTAATAATGGAAAAAGAGTATCTAAGCTAAGTAAAATGTAAAGAATTTATACAATCAACACCTGCCCATATTTATAATTTGAATTACAATAAGGAGATATATTTTGTGCATTTAAATTCGAGGAAATTACCCTTTCAAAAAAGGGGGAAATCCCCCTTTTTACTGGCAATCTAGTGGTTAAGTATAGTTTTTGGTTAATTTTGATTCATATAATTTTTAACAATCCAACAATGAAATCAATTACTAAAAAGTTACTTCGTGGATTAAGTATGGGTGTTATCGGACTAATGATCTTAAGTTGTAATGATCAAAAAGAAAGTGACGAACCTGTGAAAGCACCAGAAGGTGTAATAAGTCCTAAAGAGGCAAAGGTTTTAAATGACACCTATACCAGAACGAGAGCTGGTATTCTCGATTCCTTACTAGGGCGCCCCGATAATAGATCGAGTTGGTGGTCTGTAGAAGATCTAAGAGACTATCTAAAATATGCCGAGCAACAGGCCGAAGAAAAAGGTTATGAGCTGGATGGCATAAGAATTTATCAAGGGGCTTATCCAGAAGATTATTCCGATCAGAAAGTTGCGGGTTATGGGACGGTTTTTTTAGTTCCCACAGGCATAAGAACAGATCAACAAAAAGGAAGTTTGTTCTTTAATTTTCAGAATAGTGGGGATATTTCAGAAATATCACCACTGGATAGGGGGCATCCGGGCAATCCGCCGCATGCATCTTACCCCAATCAATAAAGACTAATTTAATTATTTAATTTGGATGGAAGGACTCAGTTCTTACTCCCAGTATCTAGAGCTGATTGCAGCAATAATAGGCATCATTAAATACAGACATTTTAAACATTCAAAATTAAAATATGTACTGTTTTTTATATGGTACGTTGTTTTCAATGAATTTTTTGCAGGGATTTGTTATCCCGTATTTAAAATCCCTAACTATATACCCTATAACATTTATTATTTAGTTCATTTTTCATTTTTTATATGGTGGTACAGCACCTTAATGTTTGCTGGAATACGTAAAAATATCCTTATTTTTTTAATAGCGGCATTCGCTCTTTTCTGGCTTATAAACGTGATTTTTTTACAAGATTTTGATTACGAGATAGCAACTTATAGTTATACACTGGGTGCGGTTTTTATAACTATTGCTGTTTGCTTCTATTTTGTCGAAATGCTTAATAGGGATGTAGTTCTTAATATAACACGGTCCCCT
Source organism: uncultured Flavobacteriaceae bacterium (assembly GCA_963974735.1). Lineage (GTDB taxonomy): Bacteria > Bacteroidota > Bacteroidia > Flavobacteriales > Flavobacteriaceae > Leeuwenhoekiella. Next base: position 4,152 of record CAXBEL010000211.1, read on the forward strand.
TTTTTTTGGGTGTCCTTTGGGCTGCTTATATATTGTGTGACCTATTTGCCCTTCGAGATTGCACTGTCCTTTATGGTTAAGGAAAATTTTTTGATTTGGACCACCGTTCTTTTTTTAATTAATAGTATTCAATATGGGTGTTTTGCGGTTGCATTTGTAAAAAGCGATAGATCCTATACTGAGCATTCTTTAGATAAATGAGTAGGGATATAGCATTAAAATTAGTTCTCTGCACATCTGTTGTGCTGTTTCTTGCCGTTTTATCGGTTTGCATAGTATTGGTGTATCTAAATATGAAAAAAGAAAAATGGCTCAACAATTCAGATTTTAAGTAATAAGAGGTTATGCAGGATGACAATATCATAAGGTCACAAGAATTTGAAGTTCTAATAATCACAAGCTCAATAGTTCTTTTTATTTTGCTTGTGACCGTTATTGTATTATTTGTGATATTTCAAAAACGCAAAATAAAGTTCATATTAGAACGCAATGAGGCAGAGAAAAAATATTTAGAGGAAATCTCAAAAACTCAATTGGAAATTCAAGAAAACACCCTAAAAAATGTGAGTTGGGAGCTTCATGATAATATAGGGCAACTGCTTCTGGTTGCTAATATGCAATTGAATATTTTAAATCCGGAGAATCAAAATCAGGAGCCTATAGCAGAAGTTAAAAGCTTGATGAGTCAATCTTTACAGGAAATTAGATCTCTATCTAAAAGTTTAAACAGTGAAGTTATAAATAATTTGGGCTTAATAGAATCTATAGAAAATGAACTGAAACGTTTTGAAAGGCTTAATTTTTTAAAAACTAATTTTAATATTATAGGTGAGCGATGGGAGGTGAATAAAAAGGATGATGTTATACTTTTTCGTATTATTCAGGAATTTTTCTCTAACGTTATAAAGCACGCTAAAGCAGATCTGCTCGAAGTTGAAATGGTTTTTAATCCAGACAATTTAGAAATAACAATTGAAGATAACGGTGTGGGTTTTGACGTTGAAAATATAAATAAAAGTTCAGGCCTTGTAAACATGCAGAGCCGTGCTAAAATGATAGGCGCTGTTTACAGTCTTGATTCCAATTTAGAAAAAGGTACTTCATTGAAAATCAATTACCCAAGAAAGAAAACAATAGAATCTAAATAAAATTCTTTTTAAGTCTGTTGTAAAAGAATCATTATCTTTATTAAGTTTTTACTACTGCCCTAATCCCAAAAATTTGTGCTTACAAACTAACAAAAACTAAGTCTATGGAAAACCATACAGTAGGAATTGTTGATGATCACGTGTTGTTTGCACAGTCACTTCAAGGTCTTATAAATAGCTTTACAGGCTTTGAGGTTCTCTTTATGGCAAAAAACGGGAACGATTTAATAAATAAGCTGGACAATGCAAATTGTGATCCTGAAATCATTTTACTGGATATTAATATGCCGGTAATGAATGGTTTTGAAACAATCACTTGGCTTAATGAGAAAAAACCTAATATAAAGGTTATTGCATTATCAATGGATGATGATGAGGACACCATAATAAAGATGCTACGCTTAGGAAGTAAAGGTTATCTGTTAAAGGACATACATCCCGAGACACTCACTAAAGCGCTTAATGAAGTTGTATCAAAAGGACATTATTATTCAGATCAGGTCACGCAGACATTACTGGATAGTGTAAATAAGAAAGAATCTAACACAAAGGCTAAAGATTTTACATCCCGAGAACTTGAATTTCTTGAGTTAGCCTGTTCTGACAAGACTTATAAAGAGATAGCAGATGTTATGTGCCTAAGCCCTAAGACGGTCGATAATTATAGGGATACCCTCTTTAAAAAACTGGAAGTCAGAAGTCGTATTGGTCTCGTTTTATATGCTTTGAAGCACGAAATAGTGAGCAACTAAATCCACTTCAGGAGTTTTTTTATAAAATTAATTTTAGTGCCGTAAGGTGCGTAACGTATAGGAGGATCAATCCAATTTCCTCTTTTTACTATGGCTTTTTTATGACTGAAAACATCAAATGATTTTCTGCCGTGATAGGCGCCAATACCACTTTCACCCACGCCGCCAAAAGGCAATCTGTGGTTTACAAAATGAATTATGGTATCGTTTACGGTACCACCCCCAAAGGAGAATTTTTTCAGGATAATATCTATGAACTTTTTTCGGTTTGAAAAGATGTAAAGCGATAAGGGTTTAGCATAATTATTCATTATGACCGCAAGTTCATTTTCCTCCATATAACTAATTATAGGAAGTATGGGGCCAAAAATTTCATCCTTCATTACTTCACTTTCCAAATAATTAGGCTCGTCTATAACCGTAGGAGCGATATAAGTTGTGTTCACATCTGTTATACCACCAATAGCGATACTTTCATTCTTAAGCATTTTTGTAAGTCTGTCATAATTACTTGAGTTTATAATTCGTGCATAATCGGAAGATTCCTGAGGATTCTCTCCATAAGCCAACCCAATTTCCTTTCTAAGACAGTTAACGAAATCCTCCTTAACTTCTTTGTGAATCAAAACATAATCTGGAGCTATACAAGTCTGCCCAGCATTTACAAATTTACCCCAGACAATTCGCTTTGCAGAAAGACTAATATTTGCAGTTTCGTCAATAATGCACGGGTTTTTGCCTCCTAATTCTAAAGTCACCGGGGTTAAGTGTTCTGCCGCAGCTTTAGCCACTATTTTACCAACTTTTACACTGCCGGTAAAAAATATATAATCCCATTTTTGGGCTAGAAGCTGCTGAGATTCCTCTACACCACCTTCTACAACAGTGACGTGAGCAGGATCAAAAATTTCTGCTATTATTTCTGCTATTAATCTAGAAGTTTTTGGTGTTAGCTCACTGGGCTTTAAAACCACTGTATTCCCTGCAGCTATTGCATTAACTAAGGGAGCAAGTGCCAATTGATAAGGATAGTTCCAAGGAGCAATTATTAAAACGTTTCCATAAGGTTCAGAATAGATATAATCTTTAGAGGGAAAATTAAGCAAAGATGGTTTCACCTTTTTTGGTTTTGCCCACTTTTCTATGTTCTTAAGTGTGAATTTAAGTTCTTTGTTTACAATGGCAGTTTCGGTAAGAATACTTTCAAATTTTGGCTTTTTAAAATCTTGAAAAAGAGCATCGCATATCTCTTCTTCTTTGGCTTCAAGTTTATCCCTTAAAAGCAATAAAGATTTTTTTCTGAATGCGACAGATTGGGTTGTATGGGTTTTGAAAAACTCACGTTGTTTATTTAATATTTCAGGAATAGGGGGCATTTTTACATTTTTCATAAAAATAGAGTTTTTCTCCTTGTTGCCATAAGTTTAAATTAATCACCCTAAAGTTATGTATCTTATTTTAATAAGTTTGATGACTTGGATTTAGTAAAATACTTTCGTTTAAACATCTGTAAAACAGATTATTAAATAAAGTTAAATTGGCATTGAGTGTTGCTGAGTCTTCAAAATCAAATTAAGGAACTGACCGTTATTAATTACTTTCGAAATAGATTAAAATTTATGGAATTAAATAAATACAGTAAAGCAGTAACTCAAGATCCTACACTGCCGGCAGCACAGG
>CAXBEL010000212.1:0-7699 GCA_963974735.1 uncultured Flavobacteriaceae bacterium
ATTTGACTTTCGTTCTACAAATTTGGGATGGTTTATTGGATTTTAATCCCAAGTAGCACCCAAGTTGGGTGTTTTTATTTGATCATTTTCAATGAGTTAAATTGTTTTCATTTGGTTTTCCTTCTTTAAATAACTAATACTAAACAACTACAAAAAAAATTAATCTTATTATTTCCCAAGTCGCACCCAACTTGGGAAGAAATTTAACATTTAAACTGAAAATACATTATCCGTCCGTTTCTTCCATTCGCCTCAGAAGTGTTGTTTTCAGTCTATCGATAAACTTGGTTTGGTCGATTTTCCGTTCACGGATTTCTAGAAAAGTTCTATACACATTACCAAGGCTAAGGTCAAATATATTCTCGCAAGCAGAGGCCATCTCTTTTATTCCCGCTGTTCCACTTTTTATCGCTCCCGATGCTTGTAAAGCATAGATTAATTCGATCAAGTCTGTTTTTGAAGCAGTCCAGCTTAGCCGGTCCCCGTTGGTCAAGGTGTTTAATTTCCGTGATTTTCCATAAGATAAATCCCTTAAATCGTCCAATTCCTGAATGTAATGGTTAACCAAAAGGTCATACGCCATAATTTTAGCAATGGCATTATCGTGGCTTGTGGAAAATTCAGCATCGGTATAAAAGTGAGATGTATCGGTTACCAAACTGATTTTATCCTTTCCTCTCAAAAAATAAAATTCATCGAGAATTGTAGAATCCTCCCTATAGTATTTTATGAAATCCAAATGGCGGCGATTGCTCTCCTGAAGTTCTTTGATTTCATCATCGATAAATTTCTGCTGTGATCTAATGGTTCCAGCTGGTCTATTAATCAAAAAATTATAGAGTTTGGCGTAAAATTTCAAACGACTGTAAATAAAGGGTTTCTGCTTTTTGAAAAATGTTATCTCATCTTCTTTGCTTTCAAATTGGTTCTCTCTAACGCACAACCGTAATCTTTGCAGATATTCTCTTGAAATAGATATGCCTTTTTCAACAATATTGAAATCACCCAAGTTAGATTCTTCAATAACCTTAATTTCTTGTTTATAATCATTTGTTATTTTAAGTATTTTCTTCTGCAAAGCCCTTATGATTTATTGGTAATTTTTATATCACTCATTATTTGAAAGAGAGCTTGTAATTTAAACCTACTCTATAACCGATTTTTTAATTTCTAGTTTTTAAAATGAAGTCACGCATAATCTTCTATCCAGATTTTAGCTTCGGCTTTATCTTTAACTCTGAAGTACTTAAATTCTGGGCTCGTGAATGATGTAAGTAAATCATCTATGTCCTCTTCAATTTTTCCATAAGAGACTATGGCGATTTTTCTGAATTCCCAGTTGGACAAAAATTTAAAATTAGAACCAGAGCAAGAATGTTCGCATATATTTTCTTGTAAATTCTTGAGTTCAATATAGCAGTTGAGCTTACCAAACTTCTCTGTCCTAATTTTGAAAAATTCATTTATCACTTCATAATCCTCTGCTTCGAGTTTTTTTTCTACAATCAAATAGACTATATTTTCTTTTGCATACTGAAGTATCATAGAAAGCTTTTTAAAAGATTATTTATACTGTAGTATTTACTATCCCACCATTCTATCTACCTGTTTCGTCCAATATTTTTCGCTTTTTAAGTATTTTCAAAATGAGATATAATACTGAACTTAAAATTGCAGCATAGAACCAAAAATCAACAATTATATAAGTGTGACTATTTGTAATAATTCCCTCAAACCATTCAAATAACCAAAACAGTAAAAAGATAGCGGCCATACCATTCTTTTCTTTTTTTAAGACTTTCACTACGCTGAATGAATACTTTGGTATTGTGACCTTCTTAAATGTGGGTACAAATGCGGGTGTATAGGAAGACCAGCTTAGATAATCATTGCCAAATTTTTCAATGAGAAAGCTTTCTTCCGCAAACATTATCCTTTCGTAATAGAGGCAAAAGAGAAATATAAAGGAAATTATAAACCATAAATTTGCTGTAAGCATCGCTACGCCAAGCCACATCAAAAAATTTCCGAGATACAGCGGATGTCGAATAACCGAATACATTCCGGTTGTGTTGAGCTCATCTGCTACCTGTCCCATTTTGGTATTTCGGCCAGAAGTGTTTTTTGGTGTAAAACCAACGGTCAATATTCTTATAAGTAATCCCATCAAACTTACGCCCAAGCATATAAATTCATAATACTCATCTATTGCCGATTCTATTGCGGGGTTTTGAAACTTGCAGTAAATATGCACCCCTAACCCAGTAAGAAGAAAAATGAGTGGGAGGTAGCTGCGATTTTTGAAAAGGAAATCTCCCTGTTTTCTGAATTCGTTATTTAATGCCATCTGTTTAAAATTGATATTGGAAACGCATCAAAAATGCTTTTTCCCGGTTAAAAGTTTTATCGTCGATTGATAAATTGTCGGAATAGCTAAAAGCCTGATAATTGGCTGCAATTTTAACGTCGTCATTAGGATACCAATTTATGCCGAAGGATAAGGCACTTGTATCATTTGTGCCTTCAATAGCCCCAATACCAAGAGCTGATGGCGATATGGAAAGATTCTCATAGCGGGCTGCTATCTCAAATGCACCCCAATGACCTTGCGATGGATTAAACTCGTTCTTTGGTTTTACCGTTTTGCCATTATTCTCCTCACCTGTAAGAAAATGGGTAATTGTGGTATAGAAGCCACTTGCATCAAATACATTGAGGTTATTATTGTTAGTAAAACCTTCAAATTTGGTTGTTAGATATTCTGCTTTAAAAGAAGTACTGCCAACAAACCATTCTAAATCGGCCCCAAATCTTTTTACACTCCCATTTTGCTGAATACTATCCCCGAATTTTAGAAATGGCGTTCCCAATACATTTTTGTATTCTTTGTTTGAAAAGTCTTCTTGATGTATACCGGAAGAACTAGAGACCCCAAATGAAATATTAGATAGTACAGAAGATTCCAAAGTTTTGAATGGTTTGAGGATTATGCGGGCAACTACATCCTTCGATTTATTGTTTTCAGGAGTATTTCGAGGGACTCCATTAAATATCCCAACCGCATAATCTATATGTCCCTTCCAGATTGATCCGAACAGCATTGCCCCGACATCCCTCCCTGAAGAAAAATTATCTATAATCAAGGGTCTGGTCATTAAATCCAATTGGGAACTGGAGGTAAGGTTCGATAGGCTAAATGGAGAAAAAAATTGGCCTACACGTATTTTTGCATAGGGTAGATGTCTGGATTCTATAAAAGCTTCATTAAGCTCTGCTTTTCCTTTATCGAACCTTGCATAGAGCATATAACGGAATTTCCCCTGAAAATACCCTGTCGCCGCCAACCTCGCCCTTCGAATTAAAAATTCAGAAAGGGCCGGACTTTCCCCAATGGGCGTATAAAAATCCGTTTGTCCATAACCTTTAAATTTTAAAAGATCATCAGAACCAATAAATAGGTACCCTTCATCGAAAGGAGTAGGTCTAGGAATGGTATCCTGAGCTATTGCCATTTTAGAAAAAGCAATTAAAATCAGTATAAAACAGAGAGATCTTTTCATATTTGCTATTCTTTGTCCATTAAAAAATTCGTTACAATCCAATACCCCACAACGAGCCATACCAGAATAACAATACCGCCAATTATCCAATTGTTTTTTTTATCCCATTTGTAATCTTCAGCTTTTAAAAAAGCTTCTTGTTTTACTTCTTCTGGAATAAGTTTTATGACAAAGTATATTCCTATGGGCAATAGAATAAGGTCGTCCAAATAGCCAATTATTGGAATAAAATCGGGAATAAGATCAATGGGGCTAAGGGCATAAGCGATGATGATAAAAATCAGGACTTTGGCAAACCAAGGCGTTCGATTATCTTTATAGGCCAAGTGCAGCATAACCAGTTGCCGTTTCAACTTCTTTGCCCATTCCTTTAATTTTTTCATATTATTTCTTTTTCATTTTGTCATAAACAATATAGCCAGCAAGGAGAATCAGGCTTACAATTGTTGTCCATAGCAGACCAGATTTCAACCGTTCAAAATCCCCTCCCAAATAGGCCAACGCAATCAACAACGGGACTATACCGACAATTGATGACCAAATAAACCGCCAATATCCCATTCGTACCAAGCCGGCAACGAAGCTTGTGGCATCATCAGATAACAAGGGTGCGATCCGAACAATAATTACCGTCCAAACTCCGTATTTTTCGACATTTTTTTCTACTTTGGTTTTTGTGTGTTGACCTATTAACTTGTCAACGGTAACGGGCCCCAGATAAGCACCTATTGCATAGGCTACGGAAGAAGAAATCAGAAGACCAACCAGGGCCAGTACACTTCCCCAGATCGGACCATAAGCCAGTATGGAAATAATCATAATCAAGGTACTTGGGATTACAAATAGGAACATTTGTATGATCATAATCGCAAAAATTAATAGGGGTCCCCAAAACCCAAATTGGGATACCCAATCGGAGATTTTTGCCTTGTTATCGCTTGTGAGTATTTGGTAAGCCTCGTTGATGAAATCCTTAAAAGACGGCCACAGAAAATAGCAGCCCAATAATGAAGCGATTATCCCTACCGAAATATATAATGGCCAATTACTCTTTTGGTGTTCTTTCCTATCGCCATAGGCAACTTCAACCTTCGATTTTACAGATGTATTTTTCATAGTGGTTTTCGAAATATTAATCGTTATCACCCTCGCCTTTGTTCAACTCTGACTTTAGATAATAAGCACCGGATATAACTATACCTTGAGAATCTTTAAAAGACTCCGTATTTGTTATCTGAGTGAAACCATCTTCTCTGATACCTGTTACTACCTTTATCATTTTGAACGCAATAGTTTTTTCCCCTGTCGATTCTGTCTGGGTACCTTGAGAAACAAAAATGAATTCTTCACTTTTATCTTTCACTATCGCTTCATTCGGTAACGCAAATACTGCCACTTCCTCGCCCTGAATTTTAGCTTCCACATAAAGTCCAGGTACAAGCTCTATATACTCGTTTATACTCCCGGTAGCCTCCATCATTTTGGATTCCTGATTCATTCTTCTATTGATGCCGGTAATGGTACCTTGGTAATTTTTCAACACATCAAATGAAGGGACGGTAAAACTAAATTCCTCTCCTTTTTTTATACTGTTGATATTCTTTTCGAACACGCTTAGCTTCACAAATAGATGACTGTTGTCTATAATTTCAAAAAGGCTTTGCTGCATATTGATCAGTTCTCCTTTGTGACTGTTTATTTGGGAAACAATGCCACTTATGGGCGCTCGGAGTGATATTCTGCTTTGTATATTTCCAGCTTCTACAATTCCAGGCTGTATGCCTATGAATTTTAACCGTTCTCTGGTCGCAAAGTATTTGGCCCTTGCCATTTCATAATCAGATTGGGTTTGCTGATAGTTCTTCTTTGCACTTACATTGGCATCGCTAAGTGTTTTTTGACGTTCCAGTTCCTTTTTTAAATAATCATATTGTCCGGATGCTTCTAGAAAGTCCTGTTGCAGCTGTATATAGTCCGGATGTTCAAGAATTGCCAAAACAGCCCCTTTATTTACCTGATCGCCTTCTTGGACATTGATTTGATATACATATCCATTTGCCGGTGGGGATACCGATGCAAAATAATTAGGCTTTAATTCCGTAGAACCGTTGACCGAAATTTCCGTACCCATTTGTTTTTCGATCAAAGCTCCCAATTTGATTTCGGCGGTCTTTATCTGTTCTTCGGAAAGTTCTACTTGATCGTTGCTGACCGATGTAGAGTCTGTACTTGTTGAATCAGAAGTGCTATCGGTACTCTTATTTTTTTGTTGATTACAGGCTACAATCAAAAGAAAAAGTAGGATACCTATAAATTTTTGTATAATCGCTTTCATATTATTTACCTGTTAAATAGTTTAGCTCTAAAATGGTTTCGTTGTAGTTCAATAAGGTATCCATCCAAGAAATCTTAATCTCTACAGCCCTATCAATATTTTGAATGTACTCTACATATCCTATCTCACCCGTGTAGAATAGGATATCTGCATTTTTCAATAGTTGTTCACTTAGTGGAAGACCTTCATTCTCATAATATTCAAGTTGCCTTTGTAGTTGACGTATTTGAATCAATAAATTATTGTAAGAAGAGTTTAATTGTAATTGCAGATCTTGATATCTTCTTTCCTGAATATCCTTGTTCATCTTGGCACCCTGAATCTTACCTCTGTGTGATCCAAAGAAAAGGGGAATATCAATCCCTACTTGCCACGCATAGAAACCACTTGTTCCGTTCACTTGTTGTTTGGCATATTGAGCATTAAAATCTGGTAAAAATTGTGAGCGTTGTAATTTAATTTCCCTTTCGGATAATTCAATTTGGGACTCCTGTATCTCTAATAGAGGATTTGTTTTCGGCAAAGAGTCTGAAAGGGAATAAATAGGTAATGCCCCGTTCTTTATTTCTTGTGGTACGGTTTGGGCTGAAATTTTTTGATTCATCCAACGCTCCAAATTATTCTTATAAGAGGTATAATCTGCCTGCGCTTTCTCAAGTTGTAGCCTTACCTGTTCTTGTTTTCCTTTAGCTGTAAGCTTCTCTAAACTGGATGCTTCCCCAGTGTCAAAGCGCAAAACAGCCGCTTCATAAAATCGGCTATAGACACTGTCTAAATATTTATAAAACTGCCGTTTTTCAAGAGACACCCCCCAATTATAATAGGCTTTGGACACATCCTTTTTTAACTGATATTCATCCAACGTATAATTTGCCTTTGCCAAATCGGTTTCTTTCTCATACAACTTTCTTCTATTAAAATAGGCTGTGGGAAACTCAATGGATTGTGATATTCCCAATGATTTTACAGCAGCAGCGCTATTTGGGTCAACCTCTTCTTCTCCCAAATAAATATTTGTTTTGGGAATATTGAAAGCAGTTTTTTCAAGCTTTTCTTTTTGCTCGATGTTAAGCGACGAGGCTTCAAGACCCGGATTTTTAGTCAAAGCACCATTTATTGCTTCATCCAAGGTTAGGATTTGCATTTGAGGATCTGTCGTTTGTGCAATGGCTGAATTTGGAAAGCTAAGTCCTAGAAACAGTATTAAGGGTAAAAGAAACATTTTTGCCATTTTAAAAGGCTTTTCGGAGAATGAATAGAAAATAGGAAGCAATACCAACGTCAGCAACGTAGCGGTAACAAGACCGCCTATCACGACCGTTGCGAGCGGTCTTTGCACTTCAGCACCCGCACCAGTCGAAATGGCCATTGGCAAAAAGCCAAGAATATCTACTGCAGCCGTTAGAAAAATAGGTCTTAAACGCGATCGCGTAGCTTTTAATATCCTTTCCTTGATATCGGTAACACCATCCGCTTTTAAATCATTTAAGTATGAGATTAATACCAGGCCATTCAAAACGGCTACTCCAAAGAGGGCAATAAAACCTATCCCGGCCGAAATACTAAAAGGCATTCCTCTAATCCATAGAGCAAAGACCCCACCTACTGCTGCAAATGGTATTGCAGTATATATTAAAATGGTTTGTTTAAAGGAGCGAAGATTGATAAAGAGGATAATGAAAATCATTGCCAAGGCTACAGGTACAACAATTGACAATCTTTTCGAAGCACGTTGCAGATTTTCAAACTCCCCTCCGTAAGTGACATAATAACCAGGAGGAAGTCCAAGATTTTTGTCAAGTTT
>CAXBEL010000213.1:0-7683 GCA_963974735.1 uncultured Flavobacteriaceae bacterium
AAAAATTTACAAGATTTAATTATATTGTTATCTGATAAGTCGAATTACAACCAAAACTAAAATGCAAAAAAAGCAGCTTTTATTTGTAAACACCAGAGCGAATTGGCGCGTAATATGCGGGATTGCAGCTATATTAATTATGATGTTAAGTTTCTTTCTTTATGAAAACGCGTTTAATAGCTGGTTATATTATATAGGTATGTTTTTACTATTTGTACCCCTATTAATCCCCTATAAAAGAAAGAGTGTTGTAAAGTATGGCAAAAACTGGATTTCGTTTAAACTGGATAAAGGGAGCGCCTATACCATAAGACCTGATAAAATAAAACACATAGAAGTTTTCACAGAAAAGCTTGTTGTATGGAAAAGCAAGAAAAAATTCCGAAAATTTGATATAAGTTCTTATGATCAAAGAGATGTTTTCCTGCTGGTAGATTTATTACAGGGGAGATCTTTTTCAGAATCTACAACATATTGATTTCTACTTTTTACCCTCAACAACAATAACGAGCTCACCCTTGGGCGGTTTTGTTTCAAAGTGATTTAAAACTTCCTGAACGGTTCCACGGATGGTTTCTTCATGCAGTTTGGTTATTTCACGAGAGACAGAACACAACCTTTCCTTACCAAAATACTCTTTAAAATTGCCTAATGTCTTAACTAATTTGTGAGGACTTTCGTAAAAAATCATTGTGCGGCTTTCTTCTGCTAAAAAAATAAGTCGTGTCTGCCTACCTTTTTTTACCGGTAGAAATCCTTCAAAAACAAATTTATCATTTGGCAATCCGCTATTTACTAATGCGGGCACAAAAGCCGTTGCTCCCGGCAAACAATCTACCTCGAGGCCTTCTTCTACACAAGCACGGGTTAGTAAGAATCCCGGGTCAGAAATAGCAGGAGTCCCGGCATCACTTATTAAAGCTATAGTCTCACCTTTTTTAATACGCTCAACAATATTAGCTACAGTTTTATGCTCGTTATGCATATGATGCGAGTGCATGTGGGTGCTAATATCAAAGTGTTTTAATAATTTACCACTAGTACGCGTGTCTTCAGCGAGAATAAGATCTGCTTCCTTCAAAACCTTTATCGCCCTAAAGGTCATATCTTCTAAATTACCTATTGGGGTGGGAACGAGATATAATTTTGCCATTTATTGAGGTCTGATACGACCAAAAAAATATAAGGTTAAAATAAGAATTAATACAACAAATATTGAGGTGATGGGTTCATTAACATATTAATATGCAAATCAAGATCTACTTTTCAAATTTTTTTTCTACTAAATCTATAAACCGAGATTCGTAAACTTCTTTTCCTGACCAATTGTTGTAATCTGGTTTAACCATCTGGTTAATAAAATTTATAGCCTCAGACTTACTTCCCACTGTATTTAATTGAGAAAGAACCCTATTGTAATCTGTTGCACTTCCGTTAAAAAGATGTTTTATAAAAGCAATACGATCATTTAATCCAAAAGAAAGTCCCTTTGTTAAACGGTCATTGAGCGATCTTTGCTTGGTTTCTGAAGGAGTTTCTTTTTTATCCTCAAATTCTGCCAATCTCCCATATTCCCCAATATCCTTCATATCATTTTTTTGATATTTGGGCTCTCCTGTTATTTGCTGAAACATCTCATCAATATCATCAGCCTCAGGAGGCATTTGTGCAACCATATCCTTTATCTTCTCGATTACCGGCTCGTGGAGCGCTTCTTCATTCTGATTTAATTCTGTTCCATCTGGCCTATAATCATCTTTTTCTGACAATTGCTCTTTTCTCTTGCGCGCTTTTTCAAAAAGTCTCTCATTTGCTTTGGCAATTTCCGATACTCTTCTAATATTATCCTCAACACGCAATGTAGGCTCGTCAAGTTCATTAAAAATCTCAACGACTTCTTCAGTCTTTTTATCTTGTAAAGCTTCAATAATGGCTGTTTTTCCTATTGTGGGTTTAACTCCATCAAAATGCTTTTCAGTAAAAGCTAAAATCGTTAAAGTTTCGTAGAGACGTTTAGCCTCTTCTTGTAGTTCACTATAATTACTATCTGAATCCAGCTTTAAAATCCGATGTGCCAGACTTATCAATTCAGATTTTAATTTCTTCTTCATAACTTTTTTGTTTACTCCTGTTATTGCAAGGGTTTTTAATAAATTTGCCCAGCCTTACAGCCAAAACGGCAACAACGCCGTTTATGTTTTGAAAAATACAAAATGTTTCTCGAAAATACCGTTAATCATAAAGAGCAATTTGGATGGATAGAGGTCATCTGCGGCTCTATGTTTTCAGGTAAAACCGAAGAGCTGATACGTCGTCTTAAACGTGCTAAATTTGCCAAACAGAAAGTTGAAATCTTTAAACCTGCAATAGATACGCGTTATGATGACGAATTGGTGATTTCTCATGATGCCAATGAAATTAGATCAACGCCTGTTCCTGCAGCTGCAAATATACCTATCCTCGCAGATGATTGTGATGTTGTAGGTATAGATGAGGCTCAGTTTTTTGATGATGAGATCGTAAAGGTCTGCAATGATCTGGCTAATCGTGGTGTACGAGTCATTGTGGCCGGTCTGGATATGGATTTTAAAGGAAATCCTTTTGGGCCCATGCCTCATCTAATGGCTACTGCAGAATATGTAACTAAGGTTCACGCAGTTTGTACACGCACTGGTAATCTCGCACAGTTTAGCTATCGCAAAGCGTCTAGCGATGATCTTGTTCTTTTAGGTGAAACGGAAGAATATGAGCCTTTGAGCAGAGGAGCCTACTACAAAGCTATGCTCCGAGAAAGGCTAAAAAAAATGGATGTTAATGATCCTGAGGAGGTAGATACTCCGAAAAAAGAAGAATAGATGCCACAAACTGTTCTCGAAATTGATCTTAAGGCGCTCATTCATAACTTTGAATATTTAAAGTCCAAACTTAATCCTGAAGTAAAAATTCTAGCAGTTGTCAAAGCCTTTGGGTATGGCAGCGATGCTGCTGTTGTCGCAAAAAAGCTCGAAGATAAAAACGTAGATTATTTTGCTGTCGCTTATACAGAGGAAGGAATAGCCCTAAGAAATGCAGGAATAAAAACCCCGGTCTTGGTCTTACATCCACAACCAGAGAGCTTTAATGAAATCATAAAATATTGTCTGGAGCCAAGTTTATACAGTTTTAGAGTGTTAAACGCTTTTATTGAGGCTGCTCAAGGATTGAAAAAATATCCCGTTCACTTAAAATTTAATACCGGTCTCAATCGCCTTGGTTTCAAAGAGGGAAATGAGGAAGAAATTCTTTCCTCAATATTGGATAAAGATGAGATTTATATAAAATCCCTTTTTTCACATCTCGTGGCTAGCGAAGATTTAAATGAAAAAGAGTTCACCAAAGAACAAATTACTTCCTTTAAAAATACTGCTGATAAAATAATAGCGGGATTAGATTACAAGCCATTGTTACATCAAAGCAATACTTCTGCAATTATTAATTATCCTGAAGCTCAATTTGATATGGTGCGCACCGGGATTGGTTTATACGGTTATGGCAACACACCTGAGGAGGATGCTAAACTAAAACCGGTTGCCACTTTAAAATCTGTAATTTCTCAAATTCATGAAATTTCAGAAGGCGAAACAGTAGGCTATAATCGAGCTTATACCGCCAGTAAACCAGAACGAACTGCAACAATTCCCATAGGTCATGCAGATGGTGTCTCACGAGCTTACGGTAATGGCAAGGGATACATAATTGTTAATGGGAAGAAAGCACCAATTGTAGGCAATGTTTGCATGGACATGATTATGGTAAATGTGACCGATATAAAATGTGCAGAGGGTGATGAAGTAATAGTTTTTGGGAAAAATAATTCTGCCGTAACTTTATCAAAGCAGATCAATTCTATTGCATACGAACTTTTGACAGCTATTTCTCAGAGAGTTAAAAGAAGGTACAAGGAATAAATCTTTGTTAACTTGTTAATAATTTGTTAAGATGTTGTGTATTTTTTTTACCTTTGCCTCTTATAAACTTAAACTAACATCAAAATGGCATTCTTAAAAGATTTTAAAGCTTTTCTAATGAAAGGCGACATTGTTGCTCTGGCTACCGCTGTTATCATAGGTGGTGCATTTAATAAAATTGTGGGTTCTTTAGTGGCAGATGTAATTATGCCGGTAATTGGGCTTCTAATGGGAGGTCAGAATGTGAACAATCTATTCTTTTCATTAGATGGCGGAAATTATGAAACGGTAGAAGCTGCTAAAGAAGCTGGAGGTGCTATTATGACTTATGGTAACTTTTTACAAGCCGTAATAGACTTTATCATTATTGGTTTTGTTATTTTCTGGCTTTTAAAAGGTTATGAAAAAACGAAGAAAAAAGAAGAAGCAGCTGCTCCCCCAGCTCCAAAAGGACCTTCTCAAGAAGAGCTTCTTATTGAAATACGCGATGAATTGCGCAAGAAATAAAAGAGTAACGTTTCAGCTTTGCTGAAAACACCGCTGCACTGCAGACTTTTATTAACTAAACCACGCTCAAAAGGCGTGGTTCTTTTTTGTCTTTTTAAAAAAATAACAAATATTACAAATGTGTATATTTTTAAGAAGTATGCATGGTATGTTTCAGTTAGTTGCTACTTTTGGAGTTAATTCTTTAAGAAGCTAAATTAAATTATATGAAAGTAGCTGTTGTAGGCGCTACCGGGATGGTAGGCCAAGTGATGTTGCAAGTACTTGCAGAACGTGATTTTCCCATAACTGAATTAATTCCTGTCGCTTCAGAGCGCTCAGTAGGTAAAAAGGTTACCTATAAAGGCAAACAATATACCATTAGCTCTATGGCAGACGCCATTGCAGCAAAGCCAGATATCGCAATATTCTCTGCGGGAGGAGGTACTTCTTTAGAATTTGCACCACAATTTGCAGAGGTAGGCACTACAGTGGTCGATAATTCTTCTGCCTGGAGAATGGATGATACTAAAAAGCTTATTGTGCCTGAGATAAATGCCAATGAAATTGAGGATACAGATAAAATTATAGCAAACCCCAATTGTTCTACTATACAAATGGTGGTTGCTCTTGCCCCTTTGCATAAAAAATATAAAATTAAAAGATTGGTTGTTTCAACTTATCAATCTATAACAGGTACGGGTGTTAAAGCTGTTCGCCAATTAGAAAATGAATATGTGGGAGAAAAAGGTGAAATGGCTTATCCTTATCCTATTCACCGCAATGCAATACCTGCTTGTGATGTTTTTGAAGAGAGCGGTTACACTAAGGAAGAAATGAAATTAGTGCGCGAAACGCAAAAAATATTAAATGATAAAACTATCGCCGTTACTGCCACTGCAGTAAGAATTCCTGTTGTTGGAGGACATAGTGAATCTATTAATGTCGAGTTTCACAATGATTTTGACATAAACGATGTGCGTAAGATTTTACAGGATAGCGATGGTGTAACCCTTCAGGATAATCCAGATACAAATACCTACCCAATGCCTATTTATGCAGAAGGAAAAAATGACGTTTTTGTAGGTCGTTTAAGAAGGGATCTTTCTCAGCCCAACACGCTTAACATGTGGGTTGTTGCTGATAATTTGAGAAAGGGCGCCGCAACTAACGCTGTTCAGATTGCAGAATATTTAATGACCAAAGAGCTGGTATAATCCTCTCGATTTATTACAAAGTTAAAACCTTCTAAACTGACTGTTTAGGAGGTTTTTTTTAAGGTATATTTGAGCTGAATGAATTACCTATACTATGAAAAAAATAATTTTATTTGGTTTATTTACTTCTGCCATTTCATTTGCTCAAGATTATTCAAATCAAAAAATAAATAGTGCTTTGACCTACCCAGAAACAAAAAAAGTTGATACTGTAGATACCTATTTTGGAACCGAAGTTCCTGATCCTTATCGTTGGTTAGAGGATGATCGAAGTGCAGACACAGAAGATTGGGTAAAGAAGGAAAATAAGGTGACTTTCGGTTATCTGGATAAGATTCCTTATCGCGAAGAAATCAAGAAAAAACTGGAGAATATCTGGAATTATGAAAAAATAGGTGCTCCCAATAAAGAAGGGAATTACACTTATTTTTCAAAAAATAATGGGTTGCAAAATCAGTATGTGATTTACCGTTATAAAACGGGAGAAGATGCCTCAACTGCAGAGGTCTTTTTGGATCCAAATACATTTTCCAAAGATGGAACGGTCTCACTTGGAGGATTGAGTTTTTCAAAAAGTGGTAAACTGGCCGCATATAGCATTTCTGAAGGCGGTAGCGATTGGCGAAAAATATTAGTGCTTAACGCAGAGACAAAAAAAATAATTGAAGATACGCTAGTAGATATCAAATTTAGCGGTATGTCTTGGAAGGGTGATGAAGGCTTTTATTATTCGAGCTATGATAAGCCCAAGGGAAGTGAGCTGTCGGCTAAAACAGATCAACATAAAGTTTATTATCACAAGCTGGGTACTCCCCAAAAAAGTGACACTTTGATTTATGGAGGCACAGCAGATGAAAAGCACCGTTATATCTATGGCAGTGTCACTGAAGATGACAGGTATCTAATTCTTTCTCCCAGAACATCCACCTCGGGAAATAAATTGATGATAAAAGATTTGAGCAAACCCAATAGTCAGTTTATTACTATTCTTGATAGCACAGATACCGATTCATATATAATAGATAATGTAGGCTCTAAACTATTTATAGTTACCAATAAAAATGCTCCCAACAAAAAAATTGTAACGGTTGATGCTTCAAATCCTAAACCGGAAAATTGGAGTGATTTTATTCCGGAAACTGATCATGTTTTAAGCCCATCTACTGGCGGAGGTTATTTCTTTGCAGAATATATGGTTGATGCGGTTTCTCAAATTAAGCAGTATGACTACAACGGGAAACTCATTAGAGAAGTGGACCTCCCAGGCTTAGGGAGTGTTGGTGGCTTTGGCACAAAGAAAGAAGAAAAAGAGTTGTATTATTCTTTTACGAATTATGTAACTCCTGGAAGTATTTATAAGTACAATATAAAGGATGGAACTTCAGAACTCTTCCGTAAACCGGAAATTAAATTTAATCCCGACGATTACGAGAGCAAACAGATTTTTTATACTTCCAAAGATGGTACAAAGGTGCCGATGATAATAACCTATAAAAAAGGAATTGAACTGAATGGAAAAAACCCCACTATGCTTTACGGCTACGGTGGATTTGACATTAGCCTTACGCCTTCTTTTAGTATAACAAATGCGATATGGATGGAAATGGGTGGCGTTTATGCGGTGCCTAATTTAAGAGGTGGCGGTGAGTATGGAAAAGAATGGCATGATGCGGGAACGAAACTTCAAAAGCAGAATGTTTTTGATGATTTTATTGCGGCTGCAGAATATTTAATAGACAATAAATATACCTCAAAAGATTATCTCGCTATTCGAGGAGGGTCTAACGGCGGATTATTAGTAGGAGCCACAATGACTCAAAGGCCAGATTTAATGAAGGTGGCTTTACCGGCAGTGGGTGTAATGGATATGTTAAGATATCATACGTTTACTGCAGGAGCCGGTTGGGCTTATGATTATGGAACAGCAGAGGATAATAAAGAAATGTTTGAATATCTTAAAGGATATTCTCCTGTACATAATGTAAAATCTGGCGTAAGATATCCTGCAACATTAGTTACAACAGGCGATCACG
>CAXBEL010000214.1:0-7677 GCA_963974735.1 uncultured Flavobacteriaceae bacterium
GAGATAGAATCATCCTGCCATTTTATAAAAAAGCATCCATAGCTTTCTATTGAAGATAAAATATTATCTTTATAATAAGCTATAAGCCAAATATTTATAGCCAAATAATTTTTATAAAAGAGGTGTCTGAAGTAGATTGGCTCTGCGTAAACCGCTCAGAGTTCTTACTATTCAAACACCTCTGTATTAAATTAAAAACTTATAAAATAAATTATTTATAAGAATTAGAAGTTATACCTCAGACTTGCTCCACCATAAAAATTGGTTTCATAAGGTGCAGGCAAATATGCATCTGGCAACTGATTTACAAAAACCATATAATAATATTGAGTTCCGGTAATATTATCTGCTCCGACGTATAAATCAAGATCAAAATTGTCAAAACTTGTTCTATACCCAAGTTTTGCGTTCAACAAGTTATAGGCATTTGTATTGTTTACCCCATCTGATGTAAAAGGCATAGAATCTCTATATGAGTAATTTAAGTTACCATAAAGACCCATATTTGTGTTTAAATCTATCCCAGCATTAATCACCCATGGAGCAACTCCTGCGACTGCATTGCCACTATAATCTGCAACTACTGTTTCTCCTGCATCATTTAAGGTTTCATATTGATAGTCCTTATATTCAAAGTCTGAATAAGCCACATTTGCATAAGGGCTTACATTGCTCAGGAAACCCGAAGGTGAAGCATAAGCAGAATATTTTACTAAGGCTTCAATCCCTTTATTATCCAGTTTTCCACCATTGGCGATATAGGTATATGCTGTCGTGTTCTGATCAAGAGGAACAGCCACGGAAGTAAATTTATCTTTAAAAATTGCATTAAAAAGCGCCAGCTGATAATGTAATTTATTGTCGAACAGATTTCCTTTAGACCCAATTTCAAACTGATTTCCTACCTCTGGAACCAGCCCGGTGTTTAGTTCCCCAGAAGTTGACAATACAATATTGCCACTAACAGGGGCTTTATACCCCTTGCTATAGGACGCATAAACCGAAATATTATTATTAAACACTTTGTTTATTGCAAAATGAGGCGAATACTTGGCAGAAACATTGCGTTCATTCGTACTGTTGGGATTGTACAAACGATCTTCAAGATCAATATTCATCCCACTTAAGCCTAGACCAGCTGTCACTGAAAAATCCATAGGTAGATTTAAAACCCATTCTGTAAAAACAGAGGACGTTCCTGAGCGTGCAAATTGATTGCTTCTAAACTCACCTATAATATTATACCCTTCTGGATCCTCCGGATTTTCAATCATTCTATAACCAATGATTTGCGCACGTTGTTCCTGCAATTCTACCCCTGCAACTCCAGATAAGGAAACTTCATCACTTAGCGCAAAGTTTAGATCAAATGTAGATCGTAACCCATAATTAACAGGGTCTTTATCCGTCCATCCTCCTGCAGAACTGGAATTATTGTTCACACCAGATCCAAAAACAGTTGTTGTATTCGCCAGCCAGTCATTAAATAAATATTTATGGCTTAACCCCGCTCTAAAACTAATGATTTCAGAATGCGCATTGTTTTTAATGTACCTGGCATTACCGCTATAATCTTTAGCTTCGTACTGTTCTATACTCAGCTCCCCTCCCCGCTCATCATAACTATTACTATAGCCAAAATAAGTACTTATGTATTGTCGTTCACTTGGTTTAAAATCTAGAATAACATTCACAAAATCCTTCTGCGAGTCTGAGTGATCCATATATCCATCAGATACCTGATGCCCGTAATTAACAAGTAAAGATGATTTCTCACCACCCATTTGCAATTGAGAGGTAAGTCGCAACAAACCATACCGACCAGCAATCACAGATTGACTTAAAGAAACTTCGCCCGGTTGAGGCCTCCTAGTTTGTAAATTGACAACGCCGGCAATTGCCAAACCATATTTGGTTCCAGCAGGACCTTTTATGACATCTACATCGCTTATCGAGCTAAAATCAATGTCGTCCAACAATGTTATTCCTTCAGCATCTGTAATAGAAATATTATTGAGATAAACTTTAGATCCTTGTCCATCAAAATTATTGCTGGCACCTCTAAAGCCAACACCATTACCATAACCGCGAATGTTAAACTGCTGTCCCGAAGAGACCGCACGCCGCTGCATAGTTACTCCTGGAACATTTGCATTAATAGCATCGTCCAGATATAAACCAGTCCCTCGCTTTAATTCCTTGGTATCCAATTCAACAATAGAAACCGGACTTGTTAACTGCTCTTTATCCAAACCTCCTGTAAGTCGCACCTCATCCAGATTATTTGTTGATGGAAGCATCGAAATTGTTAAAAAGGAATTGCAATCCCTAACTTCAGTTCTGTAGGTTTCGTATCCCATATAAGTGATGACTAAAGTCAGATCAGTATCACAGGGAAGGGCAAATTCACCTTCAGAATTACTGCTTGTCTCTACCCTGCCGTTCACTATAATCTTTGCGCCCATAAGTGGACTGTTGGTATCGGCATCTATTACTCTTCCGCTTATTTGGTTGGTTTGCGCAAACAACGATACCGAAAGTAAAATTCCCAAAATGGAAATATAAAATCGTTTCATATAAAAATTTAAATAGTTTAATAAATAGAATGTGGCGGACATTTTTAATGCCGCCTATGTATTAAAAAGCTTTACGCTTTTCTAGTATTTATTAAACCATTTTGGGAGGTGGGCTCGAAATTTCGAGTTCTGGAGAAGTATAGAATTTAGCATATTTAAAATTGGATTTTCGATTTTCTTCTGAAATCTTAGCTATCAGGTTTTCAAATCTGGAATCAGGTTTGGGCAAAATTTTGAAAACAATTTTTAAAGGGAAACTTCGCTGGTTTTTATTCTTTCCTGTCTTTTTAAGATGCTTGTCGAGTTTAGCAAAAAGGTGCGTTTCTTGAGAATCATTAATGCAGTAATAGACAGTAGTTTCATCATCCAGCTTTTCTGCTTTAACCACATCATACATCTCGCCCTGATAGTGAAATTCCTTGCTGTGCTTCCAGATAATCTTGTTTTTGTTTTCTTTATTAACGGTTATGCAACTAAGTTGCGACTCTGGAATCCCCGATTCTATATTATGAATTATCTCCCTACGTATCTGATATTGTTGAACTTTAAACACAACTAGATAACCCACTAGATTAAAAGTGAATATAAGTGTAAGTAGAATTGCGCAAAAACTCTTCAAAGTAACTTTTTAAAGTAGGTCCAATTTAAAGAAAATAAGTTCTTAGATCACAGATCCTAGCTTCTATTCTTAGTTTCATTTTGTAAAAAAAGCCCTATGAATATACATCCATAGGGCTAAATAAGGTTTGCACTATTGTTAACCTATTCTTCTTTATTTACTATAATAAATTCACTTCTACGGTTTAATTGATAATCTTCTTCGCTGCAATTACTTATGTTACCACAATCATTAAGTAACATTTGTTCACCATATCCACGTCCGGATAAACGATCGCGCGATATGCCTTGTTGTACTATGTAATCTATAGTCTCTTTATTACGACGCTCAGATAACTTTAGATTATAGCCCCCATTACCTCTGCTATCTGTATGGGATCGCACGTCAATACGAAGATTTGGATATTGCTTCATAAGCTCTATAACTTTAGCAAGTTCAATTTTCGCAGGTGCCAGTATTTTAGATTTATCAAAGTCAAACACAATAGGATTAAGCAATTTCCCAATATCCTTTCCAGGAACAAGTTTAGTTACAGTTTCCTTAAGGGTTAAAACGATTGTTTGGACATCAGATTTTACCGGAATTGTAAACTGCTTTTCGCTGGTAGCAAAACCTTCTTTTTCTCCCCGTACCCGATAAGAAGTGCCGCAAATAGCTTCTTCAAAGGCGTATGCAGTTGCGCCCAAGACCGCCTTTTTTATCAGTTTATTATCTAAGTCTATAAAAGTAATTTCTGAAGCTTCAAGATTATTACCTTTTTCATCTTGAACAATAATTGAGACAGAAGCTTCACAACTCTTACGTTTAAAGCTGTAAATATCATCATCTAAGGGATTATTATTTCTGTTAGAAGCAAAATAACCTGTATTCTCAATTTCATTTATAATGAATGTAAAATCATCTTTAGAGCTGTTTATAGGCTTTTCTAAAGCATAAACTACTTCACTGTTAATTGGCCTTACATAAATATCAAGACCTCCTAAGCCAAAACGCCCATCTGAAGAAAAATACAAATCGCCATTTGAAGCTACAAAAGGAAATGTCTCTCTCCCTGAGGTATTTATTAGACCACCCAGATTTACTGGTGTGCCTAAAGTTCCGTCTTCTTCTAAATTTACCTTCCATAAATCAGAACTTCCTAAAGTTCCTTCCCTATCTGAAGCAAAATAAAGGGTTTTACCATCTGGAGAAAGTGCTGGATGGGCTGTCGTAAATTCGTCACTGTTTATAGACAACTCTTCTGCTTTAGACCACTTATCATTAGAATCCTTTTTAGACCTATAAATTTTTAATCTATTTATTCCTTTTTTATCTTTGGCATAATCTCCTTTTGTAAAATTATTCCGGGTGAAATAAAGCGTGTTTCCATCAGCAGTATTAACAGCGGTACTTTCGTGATATTTGGTATTAATCCCACCGCGCATTTTAGTTACACTCACAGAATCTGATTCATATAAATCCAAAAATGGCTGATCGTTCCATTTGTGCCTTCTTTTGCTTAATCCTCCTGTATCTCTTGCAGAAGCAAATAGCATTTTTTCGCCATAGTAAGAAGGTGCAAAATCTGAATACCCTTTGGCATTTATAAGCAGTTTATCGATCTCATAACTCGCAGGAGCGTAATCCTCATTTTGACTAATTACATACTCCTCTCCCTTTTCTAAGCGAATTTTATTATTATATATTGCCAGGATTTTCTGAGAATCATCATATTGCTTTATAGCACGCAAGGATTGTGCATATCTAAAATAATGATCAGTATTGATCTCTTGGGGGTATTGTTCCTCAAGATTTTTGTACCATCTAGCAGCGTCTTCATAATTGGCATTAAAATAATAAGCATCTCCCAACCTGCTGTATAAATCTGCAGAATGGTATCCTGATTCTATAACTTTTAAATAGAGTTTTTGGGAATCTATAAATGCATATTGATCAAATTTTGAATTAGCGCGTTTTAAATTTCTCTCCTGTGCGTGTAAGATTGTTGCAGACAACATTAAAGAAAAAAGAGCCAGTCGAGTTAAAAATAATTTCATTGCAAAAGTTTTTAATTGATTAAAAGAATCGTGGAGTTAGCATTTTATTATAGGATTTGAATAATTCAAAGCGCAGAAATACTTCATAAGAGCCATTGTTATATAAAGCATTTCCCAGTTCTGTAGTTTCTCTGTCATAGGCCATTCCTAACATCATACCGTCTGAAACCTGAAAACCTATCATTCCACTTAAAGCTGCGCTCCACCTGTAAGCTGCTCCCAAGGTAAGTTTATCGTAAAACATAAAGTTTGCACTTAAATCAACTTGAAGTGGAGCTCCTGATACCATTTTAATCATTGTTGAGGGTTTAAACTTCACATCTTCAGAAACATCGAATACATAGCCTACAAGACCGTAATAGTGTATGCGTTCTTCTGCAATAAAACTTTGTGAACCAGAGGTTCCGCTACGATCGTAATGATCTGTCTGCAATAAATTAGGCGCAGAAAGTCCTGCATAAAAATTATCATTGTGATAGAATATCCCCACCCCAACATTAGGTGAAATCTTATTATCAATATTACTAGCCAAAAGTGGATCATTAGAATTGAATGGATCTGTACGGGAAAAATCAACATCCAGCATATTTAAAACCCCTTTTAGACCAAAACTTAACTTTCCCTCTAAACTGGTTTGAACTGTATAACTAAAGTCTACATTAAAGTAAGTTTCTCTCGCGGGTCCCAAAGCATCATTTACAATGCTTAAACCAAGGCCTACTTTACCTAGAATACCTATAGGGCTGTGCACTGTTAAATTTTGAGTACGCGGTGCCCCATCAAGTCCAACCCATTGGCTTCTGTGCAATCCCAATATGGAAGTAACTTCCCGGTTACCTGCATAAGCCGGATTTATAACCAAAGGGTTAAACGTATATTGTGTGTATTGCGGATCCTGTTGTGCGTACGAGAACTTAGTACTCGACAGCGCAATTATAAGAATAAATAAAATTCGATTTTTCATGGGGTTTAAATTTGTTTCTTTAGGTTACCTGTTTATATATAGGTATCCGGCCATTTTTTTGTTTTGACCATTTCCTCCGGTCAATTGTATGATATAATAGTAGGTTCCTACCGGTAATGCCCGATCTTGATTTATGGTTACTCTACCATTAGAATACCCTTTAAACTTCTCTACTCCAGAAGTACCATATCCTTTAACTGAAAATACCTCTACACCCCATCTGTTGAAAATGTTTACGGTATTTTCTGGATATCCTTCGATACCTTTAATCACCAACTCGTCATTAAGTCCATCACCGTTGGGTGTAATAACATTATGGATTTCGACATTTTCTATTGGCGTTAGGTCATCTTCCTCCTCATTGGGAATTCCATCTCCATCACAATCACTCGTTGCTAAAGGAGTTCCTCCTATAGATTCACAATCGTTTAATGGGTCAGTTCCATCGGAAACCTCTAAGCCATCATCAATGCCATCACCATCAGTGTCCGCATTGTCAGGATCCGTTCCTAAGTTGATCTCCTCATCTGTGGTCAATCCATCGCCATCACAATCACTCGTTGCCACAGGAGTTCCTCCTATAGATTCACAATCATCCAAAGGATTGGTGCCGTCTGCTATTTCTTGTCCGTCGTTAATGCCATCACCATCTGTATCTGCAGTGTTTGGATCGGTACCATTGGTTGCTTCTTCATCGTTTGATAATCCATCGCCATCACAATCATTACTTCCTTGAGGTTGCCAGTCTGGATTAGACATTGGAGAACATGGATCATTTGGTGCTGAATCAACCGCATCACAAATATTATCGCCATCACTATCTGTGCATGAAGGTATGGTTATAAATAATGTTGCTGTTGCACATACTGACCCATTACAAACCTCATAATCAATTGTAACGGTACTACTATTTTCACTGGCCAAAGCTGTATATGTTATTTCTCCTGTTGTTTGGTTAACACTTATTGATCCTGATGCTGTCCCTGTAGATAAAATCGTTATTGTACTACCTGTCAGAAAATCATCATTTGTTAACACATTTAATACTTTTGGAATATTTACATCCGCTGTTGTATTATCATCTTGGGCAATGGGTGTTGATGGGTTGGGATCTGTTCCATTAGGGTTACCATCGCCATCACAATCGCTTGTTCCTAGTGGTGTGCCTCCTATAGAATCACAATCATCCAAAGGATTGGTGCCGTCTGCTATTTCTTGTCCGTCGTTAATGCCATCACCATCTGTATCTGCAGTGTTTGGATCGGTACCATTGGTTGCTTCTTCATCGTTTGATAATCCATCGCCATCACAATCGCTCGTGCCTAGTGGTGTGCCTCCTATAGAATCACAATCATCCAAAGGATTGGTGCCGTCTGCTATTTCTTGTCCGTCGTTAATGCCATCACCATCTGTATCTGCAGTGTTTGGATCGGTACCATTGGTTGCTTCTTCATCGTTTGATAATCCATCGCCATCACAATC
>CAXBEL010000215.1:0-7672 GCA_963974735.1 uncultured Flavobacteriaceae bacterium
TGGATATCTCAATTAGAGCTGGTCAAGATGCTGATTGCAACCCTGCTACTGTAGCTGGAATACTGGGTACAATGGTAGGATACGATAATATACCAGATTATTGGTTAAATGGTATAAAAAAGGTTGAACATAGAGATTTTAAATACACATCAATATCATTAAATGATGTGTATGACATGAGCTATCGACATGCCCTACAAATGATAGAAAATAATGAAGGTGTAATTGCTGGAGATTTAATATCAATTAAATATCAAGACCCTCAGGTGTTGCCATTAGAAGTGGCTTATCCCGAAGTTTTTCCAGTTGGAAATCTGAAAAGAGGTTGGGGGCCAATTTTTACAATTGTAGATGGCGAAAAAGAGACCATCGAGTTTTCTGGAAGCGGAATTATAGTTAAAGGACAAATAGACGGTGATTTACCTGACGATTATATTGGTGAACTAGAAGTTAAAATTGATGGTAAAGTGGATAAAATAATGAAATTACCCATTGATAATAGAAAGAGAGCCCTTGAATTATATTGGAATGTCAATTTGTCTAAGGGTAAGCATATTCTGGAACTAAAATGGCTCAATCCCCAGAATACGGGTAAAATATCATCATCTGGATTTATTGCCCTTTCAGATAGTCTTAGAGCTGAAAAAAATAGAGAATAGTTTCAAAATTCAAAATAAGAGTATAGTTCTAAAATTATCTTGTTTGCACCTTTACTTTAAACAAAATACATTTTAAAGTTTTATGAAAATTTATTTCTGTGTATTTAACCTGCAAGTAATTTAATCAAGGAATTAGTTCACAAAAAATTATGCAATCCATAAAACCTCTATGTTATGATGGACCTACACGATAGAAGAACTAGAAAAACATAATAATATGAAGAAGATATTAGTAATTGGAAGTTCGAATATCGATTTTATTTCAAAAATGAAAAAATTTCCGGCAATTGGTGAAACTATAGAAGGTTTATACTTCTTCCAAGCAATGGGTGGTAAAGGAGCAAATCAAGCTCTTGCAGCGCATAAATTGGGTGGGAATGTTCAGTTTATCACATCTCTTGGTAATGATAGCAATGGCAATAATACAATACAATATTATAGAGATCAAAAGTTAGATGTTTCTTTTTCTTTGAGAGTCGATGCAGAACCGTCAGGTACCGCTATGATTTGGGTTGACGAACAAGGAGATAATAGTATTGTAATAAATCCTGGGGCAAATAAATTATTAACTCCTGATTACATAGTTAAACTAGAGAAACTAATAGCGGAGGCATATATTGTAGTTCTACAAATGGAAATTCCATATGAAACAGTAAAAACAGTTTGTGAGATTGCCCATAAGAATAATACTAAAATTCTTTTGAATGTTGCTCCTGCTCATAAAATTGATTCAGAGATACTCCAGAAAATCGATATTCTTGTGGTAAATGAAACCGAAGCGGAAACTATTACAGGTTGTAAAATTGATGTTTTGGATATAGAATCAATCGTAGATAAGCTCATATCTCAGGGTGCGAAATCTGTTATTCTAACCCTAGGTAAAAAGGGCAGTCTTTTCAAAAAAGATAATATGGTCATTTCTATTCCGGCATTTCAAGTAGAACCTAAAGATAGTACAGCAGCTGGGGATATTTTTTGTGGAGCTTTTTCTGCCGAGTTTAGTAAATACGGTAATTGGAAGGAAGCATTAATCTTTGCCACTGCGGCAGCTGCATTGTCTGTCACAAGAGTGGGCGCACAACCTTCAATACCAACTGAAACAGAGGTCCGTGCTTTCCTATGCGAAAAACATTCTTAAAATAACAAAATAATATAATTGGTCTTATTGAAATAATTAAATAGTAGTATATGTATATCGTAGACAGTTACCCGTTAGCAGTTCTTTTTTGCTTTATTACAATGTTATGTTGGGGTTCTTGGGGCAATACCCAAAAACTATCAAGTCAGAAATGGCCATTTCAACTTTTCTATTGGGATTATTCCTTTGGTATTTTAATTATAGCTCTAGTGATTGCTTTTACAATGGGTACTTTTGGAAGTGAGGGAAGAAGTTTTTTAATCGATTTAAATCAAGCAAAAGCTGAATATTTAATTTATGCGTTGCTGGCAGGTGTGATTTTCAACTTCGCAAATTTATTATTGGTAATAGCAATAGATATTGCAGGCATGGCTGTAGCGTTTCCAATTGGTATTGGTATAGCCTTAGTTTTAGGAGTTATAACAAACTATTTATACAATCCCGATGGAAACCCAATAATATTGTTTTTGGGTGTCTCGTTTGTTGTGCTAGCAATTATACTTGATGCTATAGCTTATAAACTCGTCCTTAAAAAAGAGCATAAAACAGCAAAGAAAGGAATATTTATATCTCTTCTTGCGGGAGTGGCTATGGGTTTCTTTTATAAATATGTTTCTCAATCAATGACCTCTGACTTTGTTACGCCGGAAGTTGGGAAACTAACTCCATATACGGCTTTAGTAATATTTGGACTTGGGATTTTACTTTCCAATCTTTTATTTAATACCTTAAATATGTACAAACCAATAGCAGGCACACCTGTGAGATATAAAGATTATCTTAAACTGGGCACACCCAAGTTACATGCTATCGGGATGATTGGGGGTGCCATCTGGGGACTTGGAATGTCATTTAGTATTATTGCTTCCGAGCAGGCAGGGCCAGCAGTAGCCTATGGGCTCGGGCAAGGAGCAACTATGATAGCCGCTCTTTGGGGAGTATTTATCTGGAAGGAATTAAAAGGACTGCCGAAAACTAAAAATTGGATTCTAATATTAATGTTCAGTTGCTTTATTATCGGTTTATGGCTTATTATATATTCGAAGTGGTAATAATAATTCGATAATAACAAATTATGTAGTACTCTAGGAAGAAAATATCTTTTATTCCTAGAGTACTAACCCATTCCCAATGAGCTGCTAATTTGAGATAAATCTAGAGATTAAATCATCAATTGCTTTTTCTCTAATTGTCTAAAAGGGATACAATTGAAATGAAAAATAAAGATTTTGTTTCTTAAGGTTTTTTGAACTTTTTCGAAAATCTGGTTAGATGTGAGTTCAAATCCTCATTATTTATAATTTTCAATTTTATTTATATACGGGATAAATCAATCATATAGTCTAAAATAGATATAATAATGATGAATTTACGTTCTGCTATGGATCCTAATAATTACTATTTTCAATAAACATCCAACTTCTGAATTTAAAGGGGTAATTTTTTGAATTTAAATTAAAAATAATATCTTTATTACGCTGAACTTAAGCGCATAATAAATCATAGAGCTATCCCAATTCTGACTTTCGCCGGTAGCCATATACTTTAATATTTACAGAAAGGATTTTAATATTCCTAAACTAGGGCAATTGGCTTTTAGCCAGATTGTATGAAATTTTTGTCACGCTATGGCGTGACGAAAAGGAATAGCAAGAGGGTAACACGCGATGCGATGTTAAATTCTCGATTTTATTTTAAATAACTGATAATCAGTTATTTAAAAATTATAATTGTGACTCCTATAGTAAGGTTTTAGCTTAAAAATGAATTCAGCCCGGTAAAATCAACTCTTTTTTAGCTTAAAATGGACAAAGGATACGAAAAAGAACGGTTTACGAGCCTAAGCATCAAAACTTCAGTTGTAGATAAATTCAATAGATTTTGTAAAGAAATGGGGCTTTCAAAATCAATGACATTACTTGTAATGATTGATTTTTTTAAAGATAATGGGATCTCGCCAGTAGAATCATTTGGTCTGCGAATGGAAACACTGGAAAGTAGAATTAGCACACTCATTAAAAAACGTATGAATGGAATGATCGCTATAATGAAGAATATTGAAAAGACTCAGACTAAACCCACAACTGCTATGCTGCTTTCTCTATTTGAGCAAACAGAACCTCCTAAAAAAACATTAATCGTGGAGAAAAAATATGCTAAAGAAAATAAAGAAGTTCAATTTCGTAAAAAGAAGAATTTTCATTCTAATGATGACGGGCAATGGAAAAAGTAAATTATATCGTTCAGCTTAATGAAGTATTCAAGCGTTTCAATGAGAATCCTAAAATTAAGCAAGGTCATATCACCTTGTATATCGCTTTCTTTCAAAAGTGGAATCGGGAATATTTTAAAAAGAAAATAACTATTAACAGTAAGGAGATCAGGAAATGGGCAAAAATCAGATCTAAGACAACCTATCACAGTCACCTTAAAGATCTGGTAAGTTGGGGCTTTTTGAAATACTTTCCTTCATCGACTCCGAAAGCAGCATCTCGAATTGAGATGATGGTTTACAGTCTCAAAATTGAACCTAGTAGTGGTTCAAGTTCGGTTCAAAAAATGGACAGGAGTCTAATAAAACATGTCCAAAAATTGGTACCTTCTATAAAACAAATAAATACAAACAAAAATAAACAGGGCAGCCCAATTTTTCAAAAAGATATAATTGATTTTTTTAAAGAAAACAAGTGGCCGGAAATTGAAGCGAAAAAGTTTTATATCTATATAAAATCCAAAAAGTGGAAAACAGATAATTGGAAGATGATAGCTCAGATATATGCAAAGAACGACTTTAAGTTAAAAGGGCCTGAAAGGAGGAGTCCATTTTTTGGCTATGTGGATGACCTCTACAAAAAGATAAATAAAAATTATGGGCAGCCCTTATAGCGTTTAAGAATCCAAGTATTCCATTAAAGATAAAAGAAATGTTGTAACTGAAAAATGGTCTGACTTTGTTTGTATGTTTTTCGACTAATTTGGAAAGGCTTTTAAATTATTAAAACGGAAAAGTTAGGGTCTCAAAGAAATTACAAATGTAGTTCCTTTATTGGGAGCGCTTTCAACATGTATATTTCCACCCAAGCTCCTGATATGGTTGTAGACCAGATAGAGACCTATGCCTTTGCTGTCAATGTGATTATGAAATTTTTGGTGTAAGCCAAAGATCTTATCTTTTACCTTTTGCATGTCAAACCCAAGGCCGTTGTCGTTGTAGATAATTTGGCTACAACCATTTTCTTTTTTGGAACTGATGGTAATTCTCGGTTGTAGATCAGGTCTTGCATATTTTATAGAATTGGTAATGAGGTTAAGAAAAATGCTTTCTAGATAATTTTTATTAAACGACACTTCTTCAAGCTCTGAAAAGTCTATATGAAAAGTGGCTTGGGCATTTCTAATGAGCGAACTTATTGACTGCTGGGTAACATCTAAAGATTCTTTTAGAGAAATATTGGTTACCGATACATTTTGGCGGTCCCTTGCTATCAGGGTATCTACATAATCATTTAGTGTGTCTTTTAAACTTTCAGCGGATAAACGGAATAATTCAAGTAAATCAAGAGTTTCTTTGTCTTTTATTTTAGCAGTGTCTAGTAATTCAAATATGGACAACAGGTTACTTACGGGCGAGCGCAGATTATGTGAATTGGTATAGGTAATCTGCTTAAGGTCTGAATTTATTTTGGTAAGTTCAGTAAGAAGGAGATTTCTCTCCTGATCAATCATTTTGAGATGAGTGATATTTTTTGCAATCGCGTAAACCAATTTTTCACCCGGTATGGCTACAGAAGTCCACGACAACCAGACAATCTCTCCTTCTTTTGTAGAATAGCGATTTTCAAAATTTAGTAACGGAATATTTTTTAAAAGACTCTCTCTAAACTTTGCGGTAGTTTCCTTATCTTCCTGATAAATAAATTCTGAAATAGGCCTTGACAACAGTTCTTTGTGAGAATAACCTAAAAGGGACTGAAAAGCGGGATTTACCTTTTTAAAATATCCATTATAACCTGCAATACATAAAAAGTCGTGCGATAGTTCAAAAAAAGGTTCTAAGGGTAAATTCTTTATTTTTACCTTCGACTTATTCCATAATCGCATTCATTTCTATTTAGGGGAATTTTGCAAAACAAGATAATTTAATTTTATGAGAAGGGCTTTCTCTTTATAGTATTTATTGCGATGGCATAATAGAATATTATCAATATAAAACCAACAAGCAGTGGTAACACCCTTGAGAACATTAGTATATGGCCTAGAAAAAAATTGCCCCCCCTAAAATGTATTGGAATCGTTGAAAAAGAAAATTAACTAGGATATGTGTAGAACGAAAAGGTATAAAAAATAAGGACTAATGGCATGTTTGCTTAGGGTAGTTATTTAAATTTTGATCGTAAAATTGCCATATCCTTACTCACTTTCATGTCTAAAATCTTTGCATAGTGCTGGGTGGTTTTGAGATTGGTATGTCCTAGCATCTTGCTTACAGATTCTATAGGAACTCCGTTAGTGAGGGTGACAGTAGTCGCAAAAGTATGCCGTGCCAAATGAAAAGTCAGGTTTTTGGTAATGCCTGCAAGTGTTGCAATTTCTTTGATATACGCATTCATTTTTTGATTACTGAGGACAGGAAGTACCAGATCTTTTTCTTTCAACAGCTCATTATCTTGGTACTTTTCGATAATGACTTTCGCAATAGGTAAAATCGGGATATTACTTCTGGTATCGGTTTTAGAGCGCTTTGTTTTTACCCATTCCTCACCGTCTGCACCTACGCTGATATCACCTCTATTCAGTTTTTTGACATCGGCATAGGCTAGACCCGTAAAACAACAAAAGACAAAAATGTCACGTACCTGATCCAGACGTTCCATTTTTAAATCGAGTTCTATAATTTTCTGAATTTCTTCTTCAGTCAAAAATTCACGTTCTACAATTTTAAGTTTTGCTTTCCAGTGCAAGAAAGGGTCTTTATCTATCCAATCGTTGGCGTGAGCAATACGGATGATCTTTTTGAAATTTGTAATGTATTTGATTGCGGAGTTGTGCGCACACTTGCGCGTGGTTTTTAGATAGTATTCGAGCCCGGTAATGAACTTATGGTCTACATCCTGTACTGGAATATCATTTTTCCTGTATTTCTGCTTTATAAAGTCTGCTACGTGTTTTTTAGAAGTGCGATATCGTTCTGCCGTTCCAGCGGCGAAATCCTTACCCACAAGGCTATCAACTTTGTCATTGTGCTCTTGAAATATTTCTAATAGCATTTTAAGGGCTTTACCTTTACCTAAGTATGCATCCCGAAGGTCAACAGCATCATAATTTTTGTCTTTATTTAGAAACTGTTGCTGTAACTTATAAATTTTGTTCTTAGTTAATTCGATTTGCCTATTGATCTCTTGGGCTTCTGCAGAATTACCTAGAGCTCTTTGCGATTTAGGATTCCAACGATCAGTTTTGACTTTTCTATAAATACTGCATTCAGCCCTCTTCCCATCTGTTGTTATTCTCAGGTAGATGTTCGATTTACCCTGTAAATCTGCTTTGCTTTTCTTTATATAAAATAGTATGGATAATGAAAGTGACACCTAATTTGATTTTGATTTATCTAAATTTAGGAAATAAAAAATAAATCAATATAATTTTAAATAACATCAAATCAGGCATTTACGTTTAATTCGGTGTCAGTTGAGAAGATAAAAAAAGAGACACCGAATGCATCCCCTTTTAGTTGAATTTAAATGATATCAAATGAAATCATATAAAATGAAAAAACCTGTAAATCAACGATTTACAGGTTTTTTGGTGCCTTTCGAAGGGCTTTCAGCGGAGAAAGAGGGATTCGAACCCCCGGAGGTGTGACCCTCAACAGTTT
>CAXBEL010000216.1:0-7651 GCA_963974735.1 uncultured Flavobacteriaceae bacterium
CGACCTCCTGCTCCCAAAGCAGGCGCGATGACCGGGCTACGCTACACCCCGAAAATTTCTTTATAAGAAATTATCAGTATCTTATTTCAAATTGCGGAGAGACAGGGACTCGAACCCTGGCGACGGTTACCCGTCGACAGATTAGCAATCTGCTCCGTTACCACTCCGGCACCTCTCCTTTAAGAACGTCGCATCTTTCTCAAATGCGGATGCAAATGTAAGTTTATCTTTCCAACTAACCAAACCCAAATTCCATTTTAAGTAAACTTTTTTTCGTGCCGTTTCCTAAAGAATTCTTATTCTTCTTAAAGTCAAACCAATGCGCTTTAAAATATTTATTCTGGATATTCAATCCTTAAGTGATATATGTTATTTAATTTGGATTTAAGTACCTTTTTAATGGTTTGGATCTCTTTAAAAGTAATATTAGCATTAAGAAATTGTCCTTCATCCATTTGTTTATTTATGATTTTTTCTACAAATGAATCAATTAAAACAGCAGTAGGATTTTTTAAACTTTTGCTGGCAGCTTCGACACTATCAGACATCATTAATATAGCCGTCTCTTTACTAAATGGTAAAGGACCGGGATACTGAAAATCTTTTATATCTACCTCTTCATCCTTTTCCTGTGCTTTTTTATAAAAGAAATAAACTGTACTTGTTCCGTGATGGGTTCGAATAAAATCAATCACCCGATCTGGTAAATTATTCTTCCTGGCAATTTCAATTCCATTGATAACGTGATCAATAATTATACGCGCACTTTCTTTAGGCGAAAGATCCTCGTGAGTATTTATTCCTGTTGATTGATTTTCTACAAAATCTGTTGGATTAGGCATTTTACCTATATCATGATATAACGCCCCAACCCTAACGAGCATAGAATTTGCTCCTATTTCATTAGCCGCAGCTTCAGCCAGGTTCGCAACATTTAAACTGTGGTGAAAAGTTCCTGGCGCCTTATTGGCTAGTTCTTTCAATAATTTTGAATTGGTATCTGAAAGCTCAAGTAACGAAAGATCACTTACTAATCCGAATAATTTTTCGTAAGCATAGATAAGCGGCTGAACAAAAAGTGTTGCAAGTCCGCATAAGACGAAAACTCCAATTTTTTCAAGTTCTAAGTTTTGAATAGTTCCTTCATGAATTATGTGAAAGGCAAAGTAACCAAGGATATAAATAAAGGTTATTTGACCAACTGAGATAAAAAGATTTGCCCGTTTGTACAATTCAGAAACAGTTAGTATAGTCACAATTCCCGCAATTACTTGAAGAAACATATATTCTGAAGTATTTGGCACTATAAAACCCAATAAGAGTATGGTTATTACGTGTGTAAAAAGGCCTAGGCGCGCATCAAAAAAGGCTTTTAAAACCAATGGTAGAATGCAGAGAGGAACAACATATACATAATTGGCATTATACTTAACTATAACAGTAGTAAGCAAAACCATTAAAATGACATTAAAAAATATAAAAGTGACTTTAGTATTATTTTCAAATACAAGTGGTCTATAATTTCTAATAAACAGCAGAAGCATAACCAGTGCAACAGATACAAGTAGAACATAGCCAAAA
This sequence comes from uncultured Flavobacteriaceae bacterium, assembly GCA_963974735.1. GTDB lineage: Bacteria > Bacteroidota > Bacteroidia > Flavobacteriales > Flavobacteriaceae > Leeuwenhoekiella. The sequence goes on from CAXBEL010000216.1 coordinate 1,582, forward strand.
ACCACCCAATTATATTTGCTGGCTGTCCAGGACTGAGATTCATATTCTGCCTTTAAGGAATTTAGAATTTGATAGGTATTATCCTCAACTATTTCGCCTTTAGCAACTATTCTACTCCCTTTACTAATAACACCCCTAGTAGGTGATATTTTATTAAGCTCAGCGTCCAGTTCCTTATTGGTAAGCTTTTCATCATAAACAACATTGGGTTGAACCACTTCAAAAAATAATTCTTTATACCTATTTGCAGCATTAGAATACGGTCCACTGGCAAATCTTCTATTGATGAGCGTTGTAACTTCTTCTGTGGTATTTAGGTTATCAAGTACAGTCTCCTCAATTTCATTGCCCCTCCTAAGATAAATAGGGGAATCTTTTTCAAAAGCAGAGAGATCACTTATAATCCCATATTTTAAAATATCATTAAGGATTTTAGCTCCATAACTTTTCAACTCTTCACGCTTATCCCTAAAAATAGAATCTGTAAAGACACCTGCAAATTGATTTTCATAAGATGACCTTACTTCATCTGCGACCTCTTTATCATAAGTAAAATAAGGGATTATATTCCTTTCGACATTACTGCGCTCTTCCTCTAGTTGTTCTTTACTTTTAAGAATAGCAAAATCAACTGGCGCATAGAGATTATCATATTGCCAAGGTTTATTTTGCTGAAAGTCGAATTGAAATTTTCCACTTTTAGGAAATAAATATACAATGAGTATGGTACTTGCTATACAGAGTAAAACTTTATAAAGCGAACCTTGATTTTTATAAAATCGATTTAAAAGATCTTTCATAAATTATAGACCGGAGAAGTAAAAGTACTAAAAATTAAGGGTTGCCCCACAAGAGATATGCAATGGGTAAAGAATCGTCATTTCAGGTAAATTTCATTAAATTCGCAAGATATTTAAAGCATATAACTCTACTCTATGAATAACGAAGTTGTAATTGTATCTGCCGCTAGAACGCCTATCGGTAGTTTTATGGGAAGCCTTTCTACAGTAAACGCTGCTCAATTGGGTACCGTAGCTATTAAAGGAGCTCTAAACAAAATCAATTTAGATCCTAATCTGGTTACCGAAGTATTCATGGGAAATGTTGTACAAGCAGGAGTTGGTCAAGCGCCTGCACGTCAGGCTGCTCTTGGTGCGGGTATACCAGATACCGTTCCTTGTACCACGGTAAATAAAGTTTGTGCTTCAGGAATGAAAGCTGTTATGATGGCGGCACAATCCATAGCGTTAGGTGATAATGAAATAGTGATTGCCGGTGGTATGGAAAATATGAGCCAGATTCCTCATTATGTACATATGCGTAATGGGCAAAAATTTGGCCCTGCTACATTAATTGACGGTATGCAAAAAGATGGATTAGTAGATGCTTATGATGGAAATGCAATGGGTGTCTGTGCGGATGCTTGTGCTTCTAAATATGAATTTTCCAGAGAAGACCAAGATGCTTTTGCAATACAGTCTTATGATCGATCTGCTAAAGCTTGGGCAGAAGGTAGATTTAAGGATGAAGTTGTTCCTGTGGAGGTTCCACAGAGAAGAGGCGATGCTCTAGTAGTGAATGAAGATGAAGAGTTTAAAAATGTAAGGATTGAAAAAATATCAAGCCTAAGACCGGCTTTCTCAAAAGACGGTACAGTAACAGCTGCAAATGCCTCTACAATTAATGATGGAGCCGGAGCTGTAATTGTGATGAGTAAATCAAAAGCTGAAGAATTAGGGTTAAAACCCCTCTGCACAATAAAAAGCTATGCAGACGCTGCTCAAGAGCCATTGTGGTTTACGACAGCACCCTCTAAGGCATTACCTAAAGCCTTAGATAAGGCTGGAATCTCCCAAGACGATATTGACTTTTTTGAATTTAATGAAGCCTTTTCTGTAGTAGGTCTTGCTAACATGAAAATATTAGGACTTACCGATAAAAATGTTAATGTAAATGGTGGTGCAGTTTCTTTAGGACACCCGTTAGGTTGTAGCGGAGTTCGTATTTTGATCACACTTATGAATGTGCTTAAGCAAAATAATGCAAAAATGGGGGCCGCAGCAATATGTAATGGAGGTGGTGGTGCTTCTGCTATGATAATAGAACGCAACTAAACTATTTATTCTGTTTTTTAAAAAAGCTTGATGAATTACGGCATTTGTCCTCTCAGTATTGTTCCCATGCGTATCGATCCTTCTGATAAGGGCGAAATGATAAATCAAGTACTATATGGTGAACATTTTAAAGTGCTTGAAATACGTAAGAAATGGAGTCGTATTCGGTTAGCTCATGATAATTATGAGGGATGGATTGATAATAAACAATATAAACTTATAGAAGTTGCAGAATATGAATCGGCAGAAAACAAGGCTCCTGTTTTAGCTGCAGACATTTTACAAATGGTAACTTGTCCAGATGAGAATATCATAAGCATTCCCTTAGGAGCTCAGATTGGAAATCTTAATATAACACAACATGTTTATGACGGAAACTCCGTTTTTCAAAAAGTTGAAAAATCCTATTTTATAAACACTGCCCTACTCTATTTAAAAAGTCCATATTTATGGGGAGGCCGCACTCCTTTTGGTCTCGATTGCAGTGGTTTTACACAAATGGTCTATCGGCTAAATGGGCATCAATTATTTAGAGATGCATCCCAACAGGCGTCTCAAGGTGAACCTTTAAGTTTTATAGAAGAAAGTGAACCAGGAGACTTAGCTTTTTTTGATAATGAAGAGGGTATAATTACCCATGTAGGCATAATTATGAAGGATAATTATATCATTCACGCGCACGGCGAAGTTCGCATTGATAGAATAGACCACTCCGGTATTTATAATGCTGAAAAACGCATGCATACCCATAAACTTCGGGTGATTAAAAAGATTGTTTAATTATCCTGAAACTTGGCCTTTTTAGAGCCTTCATAAATATCATATTTAACTAAGCGTGATTCTAAAGCACCATTATAAACTTTTATTTTTCGTGACGTTCTCAACCCTACATGTTTTAATGCTTCTAAATTTGAAGTAATAAACCAAGCTTCTGTTCCTTTATAATTTTGCTTTAAAGTATCTCCTATTTCTTTATAGAAGCTTTCAATATCTACCGCTAATCTTTCTCCATATGGCGGATTAAATACCATTTGAAGATGACGTTCCTTTTCCTTTTCAGTTTTAAAGAAGTCTTCTTGCCTAACAGTAATAAATTCGCCTAGTTCAGCATTTTTAATATTCTCTTTGGCTTTCTCTACGGCAGAAGGGGCTTTATCATAACCAACAATTGTAAAATGGAATTCTCTTATTTTCTTAAGAGCAGATTCCTCAATTATATCAAAAAGATCTGGATCCCAGTCATGCCAATTCTCAAAAGCAAATTGCTTTCTATTTAAATTAGGTGGAATATTGCACGCAATCATTGCCGCCTCAATGAGCATAGTACCACTACCGCACATAGGATCTAAAAAATCACTATGCCCTTTCCATCCACTAAGCAAAAGCAAACCAGCCGCTAATACTTCATTAATAGGTGCTATATTAGTAGATGTTCTGTAGCCTCTTTGATGTAGAGAAACTCCAGAACTATCAAGTGAAATTGTACAGGTATTAAATTTTATATGAATATCAATACTTAGACCAGGAAATTTAAGATCTACACTGGGCCGGCTTCCCGTATTTTCTCTAAACTGATCGACTAAAGCATCTTTTGCCTTAAGTGCTACATATTGAGAATGGGTAAATTCTTGACTGTTAACTGTTGCATTAATTGCAAAAGTATCAGATACCCTCATATATTTGCTCCAGTCTATTTTTTTAACAGCATTATAAAGATCTTCCTCGTTCTTTATTTGATAAGTAGCAATAGGCTTTAAAACTTTTATAGCGGTTCTACAACAAAGATTAGCTTTATACATAAATCCAGTATCCCCGCTAAAGCTCACGCTACGCACTCCCTTTTCTACGTCACTTGCGCCCAATTGTCTCAATTCTTGTGCTAGTATGTCTTCTAGGCCAAATAAAGTTTTGGCCACCATTTTAAAGTTAGATGCCATGAAGAAAATTTAGGTTGCAAAAATACGCTAATTTTACCGGCTATAAATGACCATTCTGTTCACCAATATTAAGTATGACTTTTATCCTGCCTATTCTAGCAGTTTTTATCGGTTTTCTGATTGCTTTAGTTTTTAAACCTGCTGTCTCTAACGGAATCAAATTATTATTATCATTTAGTGGAGCTTTTCTCCTATCAATTACAATATTTGAATTTTTACCACATCTGTATGCTTCCGGCACTGAAGTAGGACTCTATATAATGGGAGGACTACTTTTACAAATATTATTAGAGTTTCTTTCTAGGGGAGCAGAACATGGGCATATGCATCTTGAGAATTCAATTCGCTCCATACCTTGGTTGTTATTTTTAAGTTTATGCATTCATTCCTCTTTAGAGGGTTTTCCATTAGCCGGAAATAAAGATTTGTTGTATGGAATTGTGGTTCATAAAATTCCTATTGCTGTTATAATAAGCTCTTTTTTACTATTGAGTGATTTAAATAGACTACAGATTTGTATTTTTCTGGTGGCTTTTGCTTTGATGACCCCTTTGGGAAGTTGGTTGGGAAATATGTGTTTCTGGACTGAACAAACCAAGATTCATATTAACGCTTTAGTGGTTGGTGTTCTTTTACATGTATCCACAACAATTCTATTTGAATCATCTAAAAACCACCAGTTTAATGCTTCGAAATTCGCTGTTATTTTAGTTGGAATTGCTTTAGCCTATTTTATATAAAAGTTATGTACTCTAAAGAAGAAGCTAAAGAGATAAGACAGCAATTTTGGATTTTTTTCGGCAAGAGATATCCTAGAAAATGGATTTTATACAATACCCAAGTTAAAGAAATCAAGCTTAAATTTAGTGTGGATAATCAAAAAGCAATGGTGTCTTTTGATATTGAAACCTCTGATGAGATTATAAGACAGTATTACTACGAAAAATTTGAAAGTCTAAATAAACTAATGAAAAATGGGATTGGGGACGATTTGATTTTTGAACAAGAATACATCCGAAGTACTGGCAAAGCTATTTCTAGAATATATGTTGTACTCAACAATATCAACATAAATAACAAAACTCATTGGCCTAAAATTTTTAATTTTCTAAATGAAAAAATGAATCTTTTTGAAAATTTCTGGATTGAATATCAAGATTATATCAAATCTTAAATTACAGATAGTAAAATGAAAAGGTAGTGGCATATACTTCCACCCAATACAAAAAAATGCCATATAAGATGATTAAACGGAATTCTTTCTACCACATAGAATAAAATACCCACTGTATAGAAAGCCCCTCCTGCCATCAAAAGATTAATTCCTAATTCCGTACTATTGGCAGTTAATTCATTAAAATCAAAAATAATTAACCACCCCATTGCCAAATAAAGTAATAACGAAAGTATTTCGAACCTACCGGTAAAGAATATTTTCAATAATGTACCTAAAGCAGCAACTCCCCAAACTGTCCAAAAAATAAACCATCCAGAGCCATTTTCTAAGGTTATTAATGCAACTGGTGTATATGTTCCTGCTATTAGAAAATATATACTAATGTGATCAACTTTCCTGAAGATGGTTTTCCATTTTACATGACTAACCCAATGATAAACAGTTGATCCTGAATATAATAATATTACAGAAAAAGAATAAAATAAGATACTTAGAGTACTGTATTGATTTTTAGAAGTATCAAAGTGTAGCAATATAAATAACCCTACTATACCTAATACAGCACCAATTAAATGGGTTAAAGCATTCCAGAATTCGTCTTTTTTTAGATTCATTAAAATAAAATAAAATTTGAAGAGTGAAGGTACAAAAGCTTAATCAAGAAGAATTATATGCATTAAGCCTTTCCTTTTGATCTCTATCTTGCAAGTTGGATAAAGATCAATTGTCTATCTCCCACAAAATCGGTCAAAAAAAAACCCCCATCAGTAAGACTGATGGGGGTTCTGAAACAAGGCGGCGACCTACTCTCCCACGGGATGCAGTACCATCGGCGCAAACGG
>CAXBEL010000217.1:0-7586 GCA_963974735.1 uncultured Flavobacteriaceae bacterium
TTGCAAAGGAGGCCGCACTCACAGAAACAGCCTTCTGTAGATTTTTTAAATCCCGAACCAATAAGACGTATCAGCAATTTTTAAAAGAAATACGTTTAGAGCATGCCTGCCAACTTTTACAATCTGAAAAATCTCAAAATCTAATCGCCGATATCGCTTTTGAATCAGGATTTAACTCCGTCTCAAATTTTAACAGATATTTTAAAAAAGAAAAAGGAATCAGTCCACTGCAATATCGTCAACAGTTCTAGACAATACCCATTTTTTGTAGAAGGAAAGATGCATTCATATTTTGGCAAATACCTTCTTTAAATGTATAATCAAAAAAGAGTTCGCCATCTTTAATCTGCGCGTCAAAATAATAATTCTTCACTTCTTCCAGATCATTTGCAGCCTCGCAAAGACTCAAATCGTGCGTAGCAATTATTCCTGTCGAGTTTGAAGCGACCAGTTTATTAATAAATTTTCGGGAGCCTATAGCCTTATCTGTGCTATTAGTCCCTTTTAATATTTCATCTAAAATGATAAAATACCGATCCGTTTTTATGGCGTCCACAATATATTTAAGACGTTTTAACTCTGAGAAAAAATAAGACTCATCATCTGTTAGTGAATCTGTGGTACGCATACTGGTAATCAACTTTATGGGAGAATAGTTTGCTGAGGTGGCTCGCACTGGCAAACCAACATTTCCCATAACAATCTGTAGGCTTACCGTTCTTAAAAAAGTACTTTTCCCAGCCATATTTGCGCCAGTAACTATAAAAAATTCTTCTTCATTTATCGTAAAATCATTCTTTACTGCATTTGCCGGATCTAATAAAGGATGAACCGCTTGTTTGGAATTCAATACCTGTGCATCCTGACTTATTTGAGGATAAACGAACTTAGGATGGTTAAATGCAAAATTCCCCAGACTGTTATGCGCATCAAAAAATGCTATAACATCAAACCAATCCTGAACATTTTGTGAATTGTATTTCATCCATTTTTCAATACGATAGCCATTTCGAAGATCAGAAAGAAAGAAACCGTTTATTATAAATCCGACAATAAGATTATTGCGTTGATCCAGTGCACTGAGCATTCTTGAAAAATCTCTTAGCACGCTTGATGCCTTAGGTCCTGTCTTAGGTCTTATTTTTTCCAGTTGTTGCTTTAACCAAGGGGATTTTAATTCTTCGTTTTCTAATTGCAGCAGCAATTTATAATATTGCTCAAAGGTGCTTTGTGCCTTTCCTGATTTATCAGAAAGTGCTGTTACCTTTTTAAAATAAGCACCTGTTATACCCAATCCCACAAATAACCATAGAATAATTAGCTGGGATGTTACCAACCCAAAATAAGACAATACAAAAAGTCCTAATGACAATAAGGAAAAGATCAAAGGAATGAAGCGCATCGTTTTGGGTACAAATGGCTTATAATTCTTTAACCAAACAACAATTTCTTCGGCAGACATATCTGTTTTTACTAAAGAAGCTGTGGTAGAAAAACTCTGTCTCCAATGTGGCTTTTCTGACAACTCTTTAATTGCTTCCTGCTTTTCAGGAATATTATCAACCTGGTTAGCAGTAAGGAGTTGAGCCAATTTATTCGCTCCCCCCTGTAAGGCAGTCCTATTAAGATATTGAAAGAAAGATCCACGACCGAAAAGGTCTATATCCAAACTGAAAGCATGATTGGGGTTCTTATACTTTTCGCCAGAAGGCAAATCGTGAAAATCGCGGTTTTGAACCCGAATTTCAGTCTCATTGATTTTGATCAACTGCTGCAGAAAATCACGCTTGTACTGTAGATTGCTATGTTTTGAAACCAAAAATACAAAAGCTCCTATTGTAACTAGAGCAATGAGAATTATGATTTGCACATTCCCCCACATAAAATAAATACCAGCACAAGCCAGCATAAACAACCCTAGCCGCAACATACTAGACACAAATAACCGCTGTTTTACAGTTTTAAGTTCTTCTTCACGCTCGGCAATTTGGGATTTATAAAATTGGGTAGGTTCTTGCATAGTTATTATAAGAAAATACAAATATAAGCTCCTAAAATGAGCCTTCTTTCAAAATGGTAAATGAAATTAATTAGGATAGGTTCTGTAACTCTTCCCGTATTTTTTTAGGTAGTTTGCTAATCACGAGATCGAAGCTGTGATCTATTAAAGATTGAATTTTACTATCTGGAAGCGTACCATTAATAATTACTGTATTCCAGTGTTTTTTATTCATATGATAGCCAGGTAAAACAGTATCAGAATATTTTTCCCTTAAGCGGATAGCTTCAACAGGATCGCATTTTAAATTAATGCGGGCATTGTCAGACTCCCAATCCTCAAGCGAAATCATTGCAAAAATTTTTCCCATAACTTTAAAAACAAGTGTATCTTGATCAAAAGGAAATTCTTCGGTAGTCCCTTTTTTTGTAATGCAATATTCCCGCAGTTGCTCGATGTTCATAAAAAGGATTTTTCCATTACCCAATCCTCCATTAGATAACCTTCTCCAATGTCAATATCCTCCATAAACTTTTTCTCAAAACCATAGTGCTCATAAAAGCCGATAGCCTGATTGTATTTATTTACGTTTAGATAAATAGCTTTGTCACCCATCTTTGAAGCTTGATCATTAGCAAAATCCATTAATATTCTACCCGCTCCAGTACCTTGACTTTCTGGAAGCAAGTAAATTTTATGAATTTTCGTTCGCCCGCTATTCTCTTTATTGTGCTCAATAGAAAGATATCCAGACGGCTTTTTACTAATCAAAATCACAAACATTTTACAGCCCTCATCTATTTGATTTTTTAATGACTCTTCGCTATACATAAGCTCCAACATATAATCTATCTGCTGGGGAGTCAAAATATCTTTAAAGGTGGGCGGCCATATTATATGTGCCAGATCGTGCACTACTATTACATCCTCTCTTTCTAAAGGTCGTATTTCGATAGAACTACTAGGCATTCTTTTCGCTAAGTTTAGGTGTTTCTTTTATAGCCTGAAGAGCAGTATAATCGAGCTTCCAACCAATTGTCTGTACCAGATTCTCCATCAATCCAATTGTAGAAAGGGCTTGAGTGGAGGCCTCTTCAAACAGGCCACTGTTAGGTACTTTATCGACTATATGTTTTTTAGCCTCTCGGTTAATTTCAGTAAGATCTGTTGAAGTAAAAGGATTTGCCCATCCTTCCTTTTTATCATAATATTTAAAATCCGTCTCAATACTCAGCAATTCTGGTTTGGGAAAATCGGTCAATATTATGGTTCTGTTTTTTACATCTGGATGCATCTTGATTTTAGTAAGATCAAAACCTACATACGCCTTAGCATCAATTAAAACCAGTGCCTTTTTGCTTCCCAAGAACAGATTCATCCATTTATCCTTTACATTCTGATAATGGTATATCTCCGCAAAATCCCCCTCTACGGTGATAAATTTGCATACGCTACGTATTTTTTCCATTAAAATAACAGACTGTGAAGAAGCATCCTGATTACGTCTGCTTTTATTAAACCGACCAAAAAGAAAAAAGGCAACTACGCTGCCTAAGGCCAACCCGATAAACAATAGTTCCATACTGTAAAGATAAACAATGTAGCAGATTGTAAAATGAATAATTCTAAAAAGGGAATGTTATTAGAAGCTGTACACGTATCAACTAAATCTTTCCTATTTCGCCCAGATGAGTGTATTTAAATCCCCGTTCCCATTTTAAACCATAACCCATGAAACGATCAAAAGCAGAATGAGAAAACACTATAATTCCAACCACTTGCAAGATTTCCAATTTTAAATAAACACCTACCAAATACAGTACTATGGCCAAACCCTTATGGTGAAAAATATTATAAAACCACGCCCCCACTTTATTGTTGAAAAGATACCCTAACATCCCAATATCTGGAGCAAAAAACAGCGCTATAAACCACCACCAGGATAAACTCAACAAACTAAAAATATAGATTCCCAATATCATTTGAGCTAATTCCTCCAGTTTGAGAATAGTTTTCATTGCTGGTTTATGATTGTTCTAATTCGTATAGTACCGGTTTACTTGGAGAAGCATCATTTTCAAAAGATGCGATTTGCAGATTAAGTAAATAGCTGCCATCCCGCACTGTATGTGGCACAAAAATCATTTCGGTAATAGTTGCATCCATTCTTAATTTGCCTGCGGTATTCCAAAATGCATTGTGTGAAGCAAGTACTCCATCATCTTTCTCTTTATCCACACTGGGCAAATCAATTAAAAGGTGTTTAATACCATTTTCTCTCATTAATATCACAGCTTCCTCCAATAAATATGGCCAATTAGTATGAGACCAGTTTCTTTTTAGCTTTCCTGTGGTATTGGGCAGTGTTCTAATAACAACCGCTTCTGGGGATTTTCCCTCTAGAGCTTTTGATACTTGTTTTTTTGTTATGGCAAAATCTTCTCCGTGTGATTCTGGTACAACTGTTATGACTTCTGCCGAGAAAAAGAAGGTTTTTAGACACGCATTAATGCTGTGTACTTTTTCTGTAATATGACCTACACACTCAGTATGAGTACCGTGACCGTGTGGATTAAATTGAATATTATTAAAATTGATTGCTGCTCCTTCACTAACTTTCGCTACCCATTTCCCTTCTTTTACAGGTTCTATATTAGGCGCATCAATGTACCAGGCTAAAGGATTATTTTCTCCAGATTTTAAAGGAATTGAAATGTCTATTGGCTTACTAAAATCTAAAGTATAGAGTTTATCGTGTAAATTTATGGTTGCTCGCATTTGATAGATTTGTATCTTAAAATACGTATTTCTACTAATTAGTGGTAATTTTTAGGATTTTGTTACGATTTTAAAAAGTAAATATTGGTTCAGTTTTAAATATAACCTATTAGAATTCAGATTATTTAGATAAAATCACACATTAACCAATCTTTTCCCTCTTCCTTAAATCTATGTCTAATTAAGGTTTAATAGAAACAAATCACTCGCTATTCCATCGCTTAAAAATTTGCCTTTTTTTGTGACTACCAGCCGATCACCATCTTGAAAAAGAAGATGGGCCTCCATATTTTTTTGTGCCTGAGTAAGAAGATATTCCTTATACTTTAAACCAAATTGCTTTTCAACCTTATCTAAAGAAACCCCCCATATAGTACGCAGCCCTGTCATCATATATTCATTATACTTATCTGTAACCGAAAGTCTTTCCCGTTCTATAGGCAATGTGTTTTGAGTTATAAGTTTAATGTATTTTGTGTTGTTGTTTACATTCCAACTTCTTTGTTCGCCATCATAACTATGGGCAGAAGGACCAACTCCAAGGTATTTTTTTCCTGTCCAATACGCGGTATTATTTCTGGAAAAATAACCCGGTTTGCCAAAATTGGAAAACTCATAATTTTCAAAACCTGCGTTTTCCATAGTTTCTATAAGGATTTCAAAATGTGCTTGAGCAACCTCATCTTTAACCGGTTTTACAATTCCCTTTTCTATAAATTTTTTAAGCGCCGTATTGGGTTCTACAGTAAGCGCATAGCTCGAAATATGAGGAATATCCAGTGCCAATGCCTTATCCTGATTTTCTTTCCATCTCTCATTGGTCATTTCTGGCATTCCGTAGATAAGGTCAATGGAGATATTATTAAAATACTTTTTTGCCATTTTCAAACATCCAGAAGCTTCTTCTGAGTTGTGAGCTCTATTCATCAATTTTAAATCTTCATCAAAAAATGATTGTACTCCGATACTGAGTCGGTTAATTTTTGAATCTGAAAATATTTGAAGTTTTTCTTCTGTAAGATCATCCGGATTTGCCTCTAAAGTAATTTCAGGGTTTTCTACCACAGAAAAGTTGGAATAAATGGTATTAAAAATCTGATTCAATTCTTCCCTATCTAATAAACTGGGAGTCCCTCCGCCAAAATAAATGGTCTCAAGCGTTTCCCCTATTTCATCTTTACGCAGAACTATTTCTTTACATAAAGCATCGACCAATTCCCCTTTTTTCTTTAGTGATGTTGAAAAATGAAAGTCACAGTAATGACAGGCTTGTTTGCAAAATGGGATATGGATGTAAAGTCCTGACATAAAATAATAAGATTAATCTCTCTAGTGCGATCGAAGTGATGTTAGACTTTAATTTTACTTCTTTACTCGCTTCGCATTTTGGCTTACAAATGCTTCCCAACCGCTGTAACTCTTGCCCACCTCAACGCGTCCTGAATTAAAATGGTGACAAACAGCAGCTGCAAGACCATCTGTACTATCCAGATTTTTAGGCAGGGTTTTCAAGCCTAATAAACTCTGTAACATTTTTGCCACCTGCTCTTTACTGGCATTCCCGTTACCGGTAATAGCCATTTTTATTTTTTTGGGCAAATACTCCGTAACTGGTATTTGGCGTGAAAGTCCTGCCGCCATAGCAACTCCTTGTGCGCGCCCAAGTTTTAGCATAGACTGAACATTTTTACCAAAAAAAGGAGCTTCAAGTGCCATTTCATCGGGATTGTATGTGTCTATTAATTCTATAGTACGCTCAAATATAAGTTTCAGCTTGATGTATGGATCCTTATATTTATTAAGAAGCAACTCATTTAACTGAATAAATTCCATTTTCTTATCCACCACGCGTATAAGGCCGTAGCCCATAATCGTGGTTCCCGGATCTATACCTAAAATGATTTTTTCTGATTTCAAGCTAAAGGCAACTTTTAATTTTACGTAATTTGACCTTTCAATGAAAGTCTCACGCTACAAAACTACGCATTCTACTGTTGTCCTTTTTGAAATAGAAGAAGGAGTTCCCGATAGGCAGAAATTTCAGATTACTAGTAAAACTGCTTTTTATAAATATATCGCAATATGATATTGATTATTGCTTTATTATTGGCACTCTATTGTATTTTAATTTTAGCTCTTGTAATTGGATTACACCTTCAAAAAGACATCAAACAAGAAGAAAAAAGCAAACCTCAAACTGCTTTCTCAATTGTAATTCCCTTTAGAAATGAGGAAGAAAATCTGCCCGCACTTCTAAATTCAATAGCTCAGCTAAACTATCCGACTCATTTATTTGAAATTCTTTTAATTAATGATGAATCAACAGATCAATCGGTGGGGATAATTAAGCAGTTTGAGAATTCTGATTTATCCCTCAACCTGAAAATCCTAAATAATGAGCGTAAAACTGGTTCACCGAAAAAAGATGCTTTAAGCTTAGCTATTAATAATTCTAGCAATGAGTGGATTGTTACCACAGATGCAGATTGTATTATCCCTTCAAACTGGTTATTGCTTTACGAGCAACAAATTAGAATGTCGACAGCCTCATTTATTGCTGGCCCAGTTTGCTTTTTAGAAGGTTCAAATTATTTTCTCAATGCGTTTCAAAAACTGGACTTTCTAAGCCTACAAGGAGCCACCATTGGTTCTTTTGGTTTGCGTCAACCTTTTATGTGTAATGGAGCCAATATAGCTTTTAAAAAATCTGAATTCCTTAAGCATTCCGGTTATGCAGGCAATACAGAAATAGCAAGTGGTGACGATCTATTTCTGATGCAAAAATTCATACAGGATAATCCTAAAAAAG
>CAXBEL010000218.1:0-7550 GCA_963974735.1 uncultured Flavobacteriaceae bacterium
AGATATAACACGTAAGTTTATTTAGCTTCGCTATACACTATTGCCTTATCTGTACACTATGTTTTATGAGTATGCTACAGATGGAGTTCCTATGATAAAACCTTTGGTTTATTTTGATCAGGAGGATGCACAAACACATTATCGTACAGACGAATTTATTTTTGGGCGTCAGATTATGGTATGTCCTATTTTAGAGCCTAATGCCAAAGGGCGTAGAATGTATATCGCCAGAGGTAAATGGTATAATCATTGGGATCATTCTGTAATAGAAGGGGGCAAGGAAATGTGGGTAGATGCAGACATTGATCAGATTCCGATTTACATAAAAGAAGGTGCTATAATTCCTAGGTATCCCGTGCAACAATATGTAGGTGAGAAGGAAATAGACGAATTAACACTTGAAGTTTTTTATAAAAACGGAACCGAGAAATCCAAAGTTTACGAAGACGCTACAGATGGTTATGATTATAAAAAGGGTAGGTATAGTTTGCGTGATTTTAAGTTGACCGGAAAGGATAATGAACTCATATTGCAACAGCACAAAAGTGGCACGTTTCAAACTTCCTATGAGAACATTAAAATTAAATTTATTGGTTTACCTTTTAAAGTCACTGCAATAGAAATAGACAATGTTCTTTTTACTTTAAAAGAATTGGAATATGATACTAAAGCCAATGTATTAACGGTGTCAAAAGACTTTACAGAGATCCATATATTGAGTTAGGCGTTTACTAAAGTTAACCTAACATTAGAATTCGCTTATTTGATAATTTGTAAATTAGACCTTAAAATAAAGATACCTTATAGATGAAGACAAAAAACACTTTTATAATACTCCTAACTTTGGTAATGGTATGTGCTTGTAAAACAAGTCCGTTTACCGGAAAAAAGACCTTGAATTTTGTAAGCAATGAAGAATTGTTTCCAATGGCATTTCAGCAATACAATGAATTTTTATCTGAAAATGATGTAGTGACTAATACTGCTGAAGCCAATATGGTAAAAAATGTTGGTGCTAAAATAGCCAAAGCAGCAGAGCGTTATATGACCGCTTTGGGTTATCCTGGTTATCTTAATGATTATAGATGGGAATATAATCTCGTAAAAGACGAGGCTGTTAATGCGTTCTGTATGCCAGGTGGTAAGATTGTTGTTTATACGGGAATCCTTCCCATAACCCAAGATGAAGCGGGACTTGCAATGGTAATGGGCCATGAGTTGGCTCACGCTCTGGCAGATCATGGTGCTCAAAGAATGAGTGCGGGACAATTGCAAGAAGTAGCTGGAGCAGTAGGAACTGTTGCTTTGGGCGATTCTCAGGCCGGGCAAATATTTAATCAATATTATGGCGTGGCAAGTGATGTAGGTGTAATGCTACCATTTAGCCGCAGCCACGAATCTCAAGCAGATGAGATCGGTACAATTATAGCTGCTATCGCAGGATATGACCCTTATGAAGCCGCAGAATTGTGGAAGCGTATGCAGGCCAACTCAAACGGACAGGCACAACCAGAACTTTTAAGTACGCACCCTTCTTCTGCTAGTAGGATACAAGCTTTAACTGAATTAGCTCCACGAGCAAAAGCAGAAGCACAAAAATTTGGTGTGACTAATTTTAAGAGTTAGATTTTGTAGAAAGTTAATAAAACAGAGAGCCGTTCTTAGAGCGGCTTTTTTTGTTGTAATACTTAGATTGAATTTATAGGTTTTCAATTTTAATTTATTCAAAATTGAAAATGTGTTACCTTGGTCGGCATCGATTGAAAAAACATCAAACCTTTAAAATGAAGCACCTAAAAAAAGGAGACAAGAAATTATTAAATGCCTGGGCCTTTTATGATTGGGCAAATTCAGTTTATAGTCTTGTTATTGCCTCTGCAGTCTTCCCTATATTTTATGGAGCATTAACTCTAACTAAAGACGAAAACGGGAAGATATTAGACGATACTGTTGCTTTTTTGGGCTACGATTTTAATAATGACACACTAATAAGTTACACAACTGCAGCAGCCTTTTTGGTAGTTTCATTTTTAAGTCCATTTTTAAGTGGGATTGCTGATTATGTGGGTAATAAAAAAGTATTTTTAAAATTCTTCTGCTATCTGGGAGCAGTTTCTTGCATTGGGCTTTTTTGGTTTGAAATTGAGCATCTTTGGTTTGGACTTCTTTGTTATTTTTTAGCGCTTATAGGTTTTTGGTGCAGTTTAGTTTTTTACAATTCGTATTTACCAGATATAGCATTTCCCGAGCAACAGGATAAGGTAAGTGCAAAAGGATATTCCTTAGGTTACATAGGCAGTGTTATCTTGTTGATTATGTGTCTTGTAATGATCCTAATGTATGATACTTTTGGCTTTGAAGATGAAGGTTTGCCTACACGGTTGTCATTTGTTCTTACTGGTCTGTGGTGGATTGGTTTTAGTCAATACACATACCGCTATCTGCCCAAAGGCAATAAAAAGGAAAAGCTAACAAGAAATATTCTTTTTAATGGTTTTAAGGAACTACGCAAGATCTGGCAGAAAATGAAACACGATAAAGCAGTAAGAAGATATCTTACCGCATTTTTTATCTATAGTATGGCCGTACAGACCATTATGCTGGTCGCTACTTACTTTGGTATAGAAGAATTGGATTGGGGGGAAACAAATAGTACCGCGGGCCTTATAGTAAGTATTTTATTAATACAGTTGGTCGCTATTGCTGGCGCAGTATTAACATCTAGGGCTTCTGCAAAGTTTGGCAATATTCAGACGCTTATTGTTATAAATGTAATTTGGATAGCAATCTGCATCTATGCTTATACAATAACCACACCTATTCAATTTTACGCAACTGCAGCTTTTGTAGGGCTTGTAATGGGAGGCGTCCAATCTTTATCGCGTTCTACTTATTCAAAATTAATTCCAGAAGGGGAGAAGGATACGGCTTCATACTTTAGTTTCTATGATGTAGCCGAAAAAATAGGAATCGTTATAGGTATGCTTAGTTATGGCTATGTGGCTCACGTAACAGGAAGTATAAGATACGCGATATTGTTTTTCATTATCTTTTTTATAGCTGGGGTAATTGCTTTGTTTTTTGTGCCTAGGACAAAAAATGTAGCATAAAAAAAGCTGCCCTTAGACAGCTTTAGTTTTAATCTGGATTTTTAATTAATTGGAAATGCTTCCAGAGCCCGATACTTTAAAATCTTCTCTGGAAGAAGAACCAGAATAGGAAATATCTCCAGAACCGCTCACGCGGGCTTTAATTTCTCCACCATCACAATGAATATCAATGTCTCCAGAACCTGCAACGCTGGCATCAATATTTTTAGCTTTTAAGCCCTCTGCGTGAATATCACCGCTTCCAGCTACATTAGCTTCAAGATGTTTGGTTCTTCCTCTTAAAGTAAGATCTCCGCTACCGGCAACGCTTGCTTCTATATCATCTGACTCTACTTCAAGGATTAAATCCCCACTTCCAGCTACTGCACATTCAAAATTCCTTGCTTCAATAAGAGCCTTTGCTTCCACATCACCAGAGCCTGCAAGTGTTACTTCGTCAAGATCTTCAAAGGGAACGGTGATTACTATGCCGTATCTTTTACTGGGCTGAAGATTATAGCCGTCTTCTACTTTGATTTTTAAGGCACTGCCTCTGGTTTCGGTAATTATATATTCCATAAGGTTTTCTTCAGCTTCAATTTTTATATCTCCTTCATCTCCTGAAATCAGAAATACATCAAACGAACCTGATACGTTAACCTTATCGTAGCTACCCACATTGCGGTCTATGGTAGTCATATTACCGTTGCCCTTTACTTTTTTTGATCCGCTCCACCACTGAGCTTGCGTTGGGATTGTTAAGCCTATAATCGCTATAACCGTTAATAATTTTTTCATCTTTTTTATGTTTAGTGTTTAGTAAGATTTTTTAAAAGTTACTCCGCCATATTCAGAATTAATATTGATATTATTCTGGGAAGAGGAGTTCCCGTAATAGCCTTCATAATATTTGTCTGAAGATTCTATTCGTTTTTTAATCATTTCAAAATCATCATCCCCGCTCAATCCTGCATATTCTAATTTTATATTGAAGGTAAAATTATAATCTTGTGCATATCCTATTGTGATACCTGCATAATCTGACTGAATTACCACATCCCCAGCTTCTGAAGTAAGCTTGTCTATTTTTATAGAGCCATAATCTGCATTGAGGTTAACATCACCCATAATTTGTCCCAAGCGCACACTTAGATAATCTCCTCGGCCTGTAATTTTACCCAGATTTTCTGCTGTAAGATTACCATAGTCACAGGCATAATTTAAACTGTTGATGTCTTCAAACGTGGATTTTGTATAATCTGCGTTCAACTCCACATACTCTGATTTTTCTAAAGTAAAGCTGGAATAATCTGCATTTATCTTTCCACTTTTCATATAGCCAATAGTAGAATTATTAGTATAATCAAAACTGAGGTAATTATTTTCTGCCATAAGCTCACCGAGCTCAAGACGCCCGTAATCACATGATATTTTTGCTTGTCCCTCAATTCGGTTTAAAAATATCCCGCCATAATCGTTACTTAGATCAACGCTGTTAGTTACCGGAACTTTTATTGCATAGTTAATTTCCATATTAACATTATTGTTATCATTCCAGCTGTTCCACCAGGAGCTCTTTTCTTTGCCTATTTTAGTTCTTGCATAAACCAGTCCTCCATTTGCGTCAAATTCTACATCTATATCATCCAGTTTTTCTGCAACTTTGTCCTCATTATTGCCATTTGTTTTTACGGTAACTTCGATAACCACACGGTTTTCATTCCAAGAAGTCACATCTACATTGCCATAGCTATTGCTGATTCTTAGCATAGCATCTGAATTCACATTATATTCTTTTTTAATTTTCTTTTCTTTAGTATATCTCCCTTTCAGCCTATTGGGATCTGTATTGTGTGCAAAAGATAGTGTGGTAGCGGCTAAAAAAACCAACAGCACATTAAAGTATTTGATTCTCATAATCTTTATTATTTAATTCTTTAAAATTTTCAATTTCATCAAGCACGTTGGTTAATAAATTAATCCTAGCCTGAAAATTGGTGATCATTGCGTGTATTACACGTTTGTCTTCTCCACTCTTTGCAAGATCTTTTTTCAATTTTGTGTAATCTTCTTCTAAAAGATTAAGTTGCTTAAGTGCGTCATCTATTAATTTTTGAGTTTTTGGAGAGCGTTGTTGCTCTACTTCAAAAAGTTCCTTTTCTATTGCCATCGTAAAGAAATCCTGCGTCTGTTCCATTTCTGCAGAAACAGCAGCAAGGTCTTTTGATTTTTGCGGGGAAGTTTTCCATAATCCCAAGAATACTAAGAGCGTTAAGGAAGCGGCTACAAGAAGAGGTTTCCACCAACTGTTTAAATTTATAATCTTACCAGACTTTTTATTCTGATCCAGCTTATCCAGAAACCTTTGTCCATGACCAGATTTTGGATCCGCAATATCCCAGCAATCACGTTGCTGTTCAAACCACTTATCTAAATTTTCATTTTTCATGATGTTCTTAATTTTTTACGCAAACTATCTTTTGCACGGGACACTGTAGTTCTGCAATTTGCATAGCTAATGTTGAGAATAGTACTCATTTCTTCATAATCATATCCTTCTATTAAATTTAAGGTCAGGGCAATGCGATAATTGTTTTTTAAAGTGCTCATTGCATTTAAAACACTTTTAATCTCTAAAGAATCTGTGTCACATTCAGCAATACCGTCTTCGTCCTCTAGTTTGTACAGTTCATTTTCTAAAGGAACCTCTTCGAGCCTTTGTTTTTTTTGATCACTGTTTATACTGTTGTTAACCACAATACGTTTTAACCAGCTTCCAAAAGTTGCATCACCTTTAAAATCTTTTAGTTTAGTAAATGCACTTAAAAAGGATTCCTGCATTACATCTTCTGCCTCTGCACTATCTTTTACAATGCGCAGGGAGGTATTGTACATCGCTTTATAATAACGATTGTACACCTCAAGCTGCGCGGCTTGATTGCCTTTTTGGCAAAGCTGTAAAAGCTCGTCTATATTATTTTTGGTTAGTGTCAATTAGTATAAAGCTTCAATATAAAGATAGCTCCTCTTCATAATTGTTACAGTTGGTGCGAAAAAATATTCATTTTTCCCATTTATTATTTAATGGAACATATACTAACGGTGGCATAGGAATTGAATTATAGTATGGAAATGTAGCCGTTTGTTGCTGATTATATCGGTTTTAAGCGGTTTATGATAAATAAACTTAAAAGCACTTGCACTTGAATATTAATTAAAGTGACATAGTGACGTAATAAAATATGGCTAGAGCAAAATTTACCGATCTTGACAGTTTGTCATTGCAGGATATTGATGGAGATGCAGAATTAATCCCATTAATGACTCCTGAGGATGAAGATGAAATAAATCGCGAAGACCTTCCTGAAACCTTACCTATATTGCCTTTGCGCAATACGGTATTATTTCCGGGTGTAGTAATACCTATTACTGCAGGTCGCGATATGTCTATAGATCTCATTAACGAAGCAAATAAAGGAAGTAAAATAATAGGTGTTGTTTCTCAGAAAGACGAGAATGTAGAAAACCCTAAAGCTGATGATATAAATTATGTAGGTGTAGTAGCTCGGATACTCAGGGTTTTACGTATGCCTGATGGTAATGTAACTGTAGTAATACAAGGTAAAAAAAGATTTCGTATATCTAATGTTATTACAGAAGAGCCTTACCTGATAGCAACAGTGCAAGAAGTTCAAGAGGCAAGACCTGCAACAGATAGTAAAGAGTTTGGCGCTATAATAGAATCAATTAAAGATCAGGCTCTCAAAATCATCAAGGATTCCCCAAACATTCCAAGTGAAGCGGCTTTTGCAATTAAAAATATCGAGAGTAATTCATTCTTGATAAATTTTGTGAGCTCTAATATGAACCTTACGGTTGAAGAGAAGCAAAAATTGCTGGAGATAAATGATCTTCAGGAGCGGGCGTTACAAACTTTGCGTCACATGAATACTGAGATGCAGAAGCTGGAACTGAAAAATGATATTCAAAGCCGGGTTCATAATGATATGAGCCAGCAACAACGTGAATATTTCTTGCACCAGCAGATGAAAACCATTCAGGAAGAGCTGGGTGGTGTTTCTCAGGATGATGAATTGGAGGAAATGCGTTTACGCGCCAAGAAAAAGAAATGGGATGAGAAAATAGCGAAGCATTTTAAAAAGGAGTTATCTAAAATGCAACGTATGAATCCACAAGTTGCGGAGTATAGTATACAGCGTAATTATTTGGATCTTTTTCTTGATTTACCTTGGAATAAATTCAGTAAAGATAAATTTGATTTAAAACGGGCTAAACGAATTCTAGATCGTGATCATTACGGTCTGGATGATGTAAAACGTCGTATTATAGAATACCTCGCTGTTTTAAAACTGCGTAACGATATGAAGTCTCCGATTCTATGTCTTTATGGACCTCCTGGAGTAGGTAAAACCTCTTTAGGTAAGTCTATAGCTGAGGCAT
>CAXBEL010000219.1:0-7534 GCA_963974735.1 uncultured Flavobacteriaceae bacterium
GGCTAAAATACCTGATACCGCTAAGCTAATTAATACAAAATATTCCTTTCCTGAAATATGAAATACAAGCGCGTAGGTGAGACAGATAATTATTCCTACAATCGCTGCCAGCCCATCTATACCATCTATGAGATTATACGCATTAATAAGGGCAACTACTAACAGAAGTTTTAGACTATATCCTAAAATCAAAGGAATTTCATAAATTCCTAAAAAACCCTGTAAACTATTTAAGGTGAGTTCTGGGCTAAATACAATAAAAATACCGGCAAATAACTGACTTATCATTTTAAGCTTTGCCGTAGAAACCACCAAATCATCCTTTAAACCAGCGAGAAATAAAAAACATAAACCTATTACCAGATTATTACCTGTATTAGAAACCCTTAAAGCCTGCAAAAGTAAAATAACCAGTACCAGAACCAGGAAGAAGCTGACGCCGCCGAATGGAGGAACAGCCACTTTATGAGAACTTCTATGGTTTACCTCGGTCATGAGACCCTTTTCTCTACTTACCCATAGCACCTTAGGAGTAAGGTACATTGTAAGCATAAGAGCAAGAACAAATACGCAACCGGCAAAAAACATGTAATGCCGCTGAAACAATTCTAATAAGATGTCCTGATCTAAAATGTTCATAACATAAGATTTTGGTTAGTAAGTACGGATATGGTGTATCTGTGTTTATAATTTATGTATATGAGAGCAACTACACCAAGCTGATAGAAATCAACAGATTGTCTTTAAATTTAATCGGAAATAACTTAATCTAGTTTACTTAATCTTTTATAGGTCAATATTATTGTAATAAAATGTCAACCGAAGAAATCTAAAAATTAGTTATTTCTAATGGAGGATATTGCATTACCAGTATAACGGTTGATTCTCCAAAAGATTATAGTTTCATCGGTTATTAACCAGATATCTTCTAAACAATTTGTAAAATTTTATGGACGGCAGCCTGAACCGAGAAAGTATCATCTAATAACTTTAAGGCGTTTCTTCCTTGGCTTATCCTTAAATCTATATCTTCTATTAACTGTTTGGCATCCAAGTGGAAATTTTCATCATTCCCGTTAATTCCAACCTTTCCGGCTCCAGTCTCATTAATTACCTCAATTACATCATTTCCAGGATTAACACTTCCGAGAATGGGTAAGCCTTGAGCCATATAACCTAAGAGTTTACCGGGAAAATTATGGGTAGAATGACCCCTATGTAAAGTAAAGAGGCCAATATCAAATTCCTTTAACATAAGTCTATATTCATCCTGATTAACAGGGTGTAATAAAGAAACATTTTCTAATTTTTTTTCTTCAATAGCATTTTTTACAAGAGTAAACTCATTTCCAGATCCTGCAAATACAAAGTGAGCATTCTTTTCTTCTTTAAGGTTTTCTGCCAGCTTAACCAAATTCATCATATCCTGAGCCTCGCCCATATTCCCTCCATAAAAAAGAACTACCTTGTCACCAAGATTAAGTTTATTTCTATATTTATTATCTTCAGAAACTATTGGTTGGTCACTACTCCAGTTATACAAAACTTCTGACTTATTGTTTAGTCCAAATTTTTCATTAAACCATTCGAGGTTCTTTGGTGATTGCAGTCCAATTCTGTCTGCTACCTTGTAATTGATCTTTTCAAATTTTCTAAAATAGGAAGCAATGGCTGACTTCTCTTTTATCAAACCATGGTCTATTACCCACTGAGGAAATAGATCTCGTAATACAAGGTAACTTTTAGCATTCCATTTCTTTTTCAACTTTTTAACTAATGGACCAAAAAATATTGAAGGCGAGTAGGAAACAATAAGTTCAAATTGATTCTCTTTGAAAACAGGTTTTAAATTTTTATAGGCATTAAAAGATAGTGCTGTTTCATTGAGTGCCCGTTTAGTTTTTGATTCATCTTTAACATTCGGAGACCGGAATCTATAAACATTTACCTCATCAATTTTATCTAACTCAAATTTGGAAGAAATTCTAAAATCTGGAGTGGCCACTGCTACTTGATGGCCATTTTTAAAAAATGCTATCGCCAAATCATGCATCATCTTAGCTCCAATTTTTGTACTGTGTGGCAAATAATCATCTACCAGTAAGAGTATTTTCATACCAGCTATAAACTATAATTTTTATAAAGCTCAGGGTGTGATTTCATAAATGTTACCATATCTTTTACCATTACGGTATAAGAGGGAATAACTTTATTTAATTCTTTCCTGGTGTCCAAAAACGATTTATCCACACCTTTGCCTTCTACTGCATTAATATTGATTTTCTTGCCCGTTTTCTCTTTAAAAATTTTTAATAAATCGTATTTATTAATAGGCTCACCATTGGTCACGTGATATAAACCCTCAAGATCTTGTTCGATTGCAGTTGTAATAACTTTTGCCAATTCTGTAGTGGTAACACCACTCCAAATCGCTTTTTTAAATCCATTGGTTTCTTCTTCCTGATTCATAAACCAGTGAAACAAACCTTCCCCGTTTTCTTTTAACTCAGGACCGATAATGGAGGTTCTTAAGGTAAGATGCTTTAAATTTTCTAACTCACCAAGGGCTTTGGTTTTAGCATAAATATCATTTCCATCCTTGTGGTCATTTTCAGTATAAGCTCCTTTTTCTCCTGAAAAAACACAATCCGTTGAAACATGTATTAGTTTAGCGCCTATTTCATCACATTTTTTTGCAAGAAAATGAGGTAAATAGGAATTTAGGTAAATTGCGTTGGCAGGATTATCATTAGCGCCCTTAATAAGGACTCCTACACAATTAATTATAAAATCGGGTTGAACTTTTTCAATGATAGTTTCCAACTCCTGTTGCTTATGGAGGTCTAAAATCACACTTTGAGGTGTCAGCTTGTTGCGAAAACTCACATCGGTAATATCAAATTTCCCCTCTTCCTGTAGCCGGTAATAAACCTGATGCCCCAACATTCCTGTTGAGCCTAAAATCATTATTTTCTTACTCATAAAATTATTTTTTCCAAACGGTTCGGTTAATATAATCGGTATAAGAGAGAATAATCCTTAACACCTTTTTAGAGACGTTATCTACTTCATAATCCTTAACCAGGCGGATTGCGGAATTGTTTTCCTTAAATTGCTCAGTAACAACATTAATACTTTCAATCACCCTTTCCCTTTTCAAACCACTCATAATTAAAGTTCCCTCATCCATTCCCTCTGGTCTTTCATGTGCCTGTCGAATAGTAATTGCAGGGAGATTCATTATAGATGCTTCTTCTGTAATAGTACCACTATCAGAGATCACACAAAATGCATTCTTTTGTAAATGGTTATAATCATGAAATCCAAAAGGTTTTGAGAATACAACAGAAGAATTCGAAGATGCATAATTGATCTTTCCCATTTTCTTCCTTGTTCTAGGATGGGTAGAAACAATTATTTTTTTATCAAAATGTGTAGAAATAGCATTTAATGATTCTAAGAGATCATTGAAATTCTCTTCGGAATCTACGTTTTCTTCTCTATGAATACTCACTATAAAATATCCTCTTTTCTCTAAACCTTCTTTCTCAAGAATTTTTGAAGAATCTATATCAGTCATATTTGCCTGTAAAACTTCCAACATAGGAGATCCAGTTTTTATAATGGTCTCTGGGGCAATTCCTTCATTCTCCAAATATTTACGCGCATGTTCAGAAAGCGGCATATTAATGTCACTTAGATGATCTACAATTTTACGGTTGATCTCTTCGGGAACGCGCTGATCGAAACAACGATTACCTGCTTCCATATGAAATATAGGAATCTTTCTTTTTTTGGCTGAAATAACTGAAAGACATGAATTAGTATCCCCATATAGAAGCACTGCATCAGGTTTCTCGCTTTCAAACAAAGCATCAGATTTTGTAATTACATTACCTATAGTTTCTGCTGGATTACTACCTGCAGCTTCCAGGAAGAAATCTGGCTTCCTTAAACCCAGATCTTTAAAAAATACCTCGTTCAATTCATAATCGTAATTCTGACCTGAATGCACCAGAATATGATTGGTATACTTATCCAGTTCTTTAATTACCTCACTAAGTTTTATAATCTCTGGCCTAGTACCAACAATGGTCATTACTTTTATCATACCTCTAAACTCAATTCATTTTTTATATAATCTAGACTTAGTAAGGCCTCTTTTACTTCTTTTACACTTAAACGCTTTGTGTTATGAGAATTATAGTCTTCATACTGAGAAATCGTTTGCTCTCCCTCGTCAAAGAATTTACCATAATTAAGGTCTCTGTTATCTGCCGGAATTCTAAAATAACCTCCTAGATCTTCTGCTTTTAACATTTCTTCACGAGTACAAAGTGTTTCATATAGTTTTTCCCCATGTCTTGTTCCAATAATCTTTACTTCATTTTCTGCCTGCATTACTTCTTTAACACCTATAGCAAGATCTTCAATGGTACTAGCTGGAGCCTTATGTACGAAAAGGTCTCCCTGATTCCCATTTTTAAAAGCAAATATCACTAACTCTACTGCTTCTTCCAAAGACATTAGAAACCTCGTCATAGTAGGGTCCGTAACAGTTAATGCCTTTCCTTCTTTAATTTGCTTTACAAATAATGGAATTACAGATCCTCTGGATGCCATAACATTTCCATATCGGGTAAGGCAAATAGTAGTGTCTTCTGGATTTACATTTCTTGAAGCAGCAACCACTGTTTTCTCCATTAAAGCCTTGGTAATTCCCATTGCATTAATTGGATATGCAGCTTTATCTGTACTTAAACAAATCACCTTTTTGACCTTATTTGAAATTGCAGCCTGCACCACATTCTCAGAGCCTAAAACATTTGTCTTGGTGGCCTCTATAGGAAAAAATTCACAAGAAGGAACTTGCTTTAAAGCAGCAGCATGAAATACGTAATCTACGCCTCTCATGGCATTTTCAACACTACTTTTATTACGCACATCCCCGATATAAAATTTGATCTTGTCATTTTTATATATGTTACGCATATCATCCTGTTTTTTCTCATCTCGAGAAAAAATACGAATTTCCTTGATTTCTGAATTTAAGAACCTATCTAGTACAGCATTCCCAAAAGAACCTGTACCACCTGTAATTAGAAGTGTTTTGTTTTCAAACATTTTAATTAATTATTTTTTTATAAAAACTTTCCCAATGGTGAAGATTGGTCGAAATATCAAACTTTTTAAGACATAAATTATAAGCTCTTTCTCGCATAAGAGCATAGTCATTTGTAGTTAAACTATGCATCCTCAGTACCGCGGTAGCTATATTTTCCGCTTCTGCCTCCACCCAATACCCGCTTTCAGTATTTTCCAGAATCTCCCAGGGAGTATTTCTTGAAGCAATTACAGGAGTACCTTGTGCCAATGCCTCAATTACTACATTCCCGAAATTTTCTGATTTGGATGGTAAAATTAAAGCAAATGATGAGGCTATATATTTTTGTTTATCTTCCTTATCAATATGCCCAATAAAAGTGATATTAGCTTGAAGACCTAATTTTTTTATAAGCTCTTTAAGCTGCATAAAATAATCATTTTCGTAATCCAAACTAGGTTCTCCAGCAATTAATAACTCGATGTTTAAATTACGTTTCTTTAGGGAGGCTATTGAATTGATAAGTATATCAATATTCTTGATAGGATTTATTCTACCTATAAATAAAAGCTGTTTATTATTTACCTCTCCATTTAATCTTTGTGGCAACTCCATATAATTTGGAATCACTTTTAGCCCTCCTGCGTTTGGGAACTGCTTGCTTATTATTTTCTTTTCATACTCATTAGTAGCATGAAAAAATATTTTATGCTGGAAAAATTTTATTATTCTTAACCATATTTTCTTCTGAAAAGGTTTAATACTCAAAGCTGCAGGATAAAGCTCTCCTCGTGGGGAAATAATAACTTTCTTGTTAGAACTAAGAGCCATTACCAATAAGGGTAATGTTGGAGGAAAAAATATACTTGAAAATTGGATGATGTTACTATCCTTTAAAATCTTTTTTCCTTCTATAAGAAAATTCACTTTTGAGTCTAAAAACATCACCTCATGTCCGTTCTCAAAGAACGGTTGTCTTTTTAAATAATCAGAACATTTCAGGCCAAAATAGGTGCTTAAAACACTAGTGGTGTAGTTTTTCTTTACCAAAGCGGTATTTAACCAATACATAGTATTAGCGGGACCACCGGCCTGTGACGGGTAATAACATAAAAGAGGATGAAAAATTTTCAACTAAATATTTCTTATAATTCTTGCGGGATTACCGGCAACAATGCAATTGGGGGGTACATCTTTCGTGACTACCGCTCCAGCAGCTATTATAGAATTCTCTCCAATAGTCTCCGCCTGTGGTAATAATATTGCTCTAGCACCTATCCAAACATTATCATAAATTATTTTAGGATTTTTAATTGGTTTAGATTTGGGAACTAATCCATGATTATGAGTCATAATACATGCAAATTCAGAAATAACAACATTTTTTCCAATTTTTAAGTTTCCACTGAAATCTAACTCAACGTTTTTATTTATTTGAGCTCTGTCTAACACCGTCAATTGACCATCTACAAATTCTGAAAAAATATTTACCCCTCTACCAACGGAAATATTTCTACCAAAAAAAATATTTTTGGGATATCGAATCGAAGTCCCTTTTTGAATAATAACATTCAAGCCACATTTTCCGAGATTGTACTTCCAAAAAAAACTGGAAATCTTTTCGTAAATCGACAGTAAGGTAACCTTCAATATTATAAATAGGGCTATAAATATACCAAGGGGCTCTAAATTCCAAAACCTTAAAAGTTTAGTTTTCAAAATCTAAATTTCTAATTAATAATTCTTCGTGGGTAATGTATTGCCCATCAATTATTTTTTCCACAGTTTTTAAACCTTGCATTCCTATTCCCTGAAGTTTTGATTCATCATTAAAATATTTCAAGATAATCTCACTAGCTTTTGTCGAATTCTGAACAGGAATTTCTATGCAATTTTCCAAATCAGTCATTCTGCCAGAAATACCACCTACAAATGTTGTGAAAATAGGAAGTGCACTAGACATTGCCTCATATAAAACTCTTGGGAATCCTTCATCATGCGAGGTAAATACAAAGATATCGGCCTTATCGTACATTCTTTTAAGTTCAATTTTATCTGAAATCAACCCATGTAAGATTACATGATCTTCTAATCCGTTTTTAGAAATTTTTGCCTTGACAATGTTAAATAGATTTCCACCTCCCACAATATTCAACGTAAAATCCAATTGATTTTGTTTAAGTGATTTCGCAATTTCTAACAACTCATAAATACCTTTGCGTTCCTCAACTCTTCCTACAAATAAAAGATTTTTTTTGTGTTTATGCCCAAAGAAGCGATCTCGCTTTAAATCTTCAATTTTTATATCTATCATTGGTTTAATAACTTCAGATTTAGAACAAAATTGTCTAAGATCTTCACCAAACAAGGGGGATACGGTTAGAATAAATTTAGCGTTTTTTAAAATTAAACGGTCGAGAAAATTTTGAT
>CAXBEL010000220.1:0-7491 GCA_963974735.1 uncultured Flavobacteriaceae bacterium
CAAGCGATCTCCAGGACTTGGGAGAGGATGTTCTTGAGTTAATGGATATTCAGGATACTATTAACAGTGTTGCTCAGCAAGGACTTCAAATGTTACATAATCCAGAGCAGGCCTTCGATTTGCCTACAGAATTTAATCTTATCGATTTAGGAGATAATTTTAGGATTTATATAGAATATGATAAAAAAGATAGCGGTGGAGGAGTAGAGCAGGCTGGAGGTCTGGAATTCGATATCAATTCTGTTGCTGAGAGTTGGAAAAGTAAAATGAATAACATAGGCTTGGTTATCGATTTGGCCGGTATTTCCAGATTAATGACAATAAGGGGAAATTGGGATTCCGGTAATGGAAAAGAATCCACCTATCCCACTCCAGATCTCAAATTTTCTCCAGAATTGCAACCTCTAGTAGATGTGTTGGAAATTTTGCAAAGCCTTCAGGATGGCGATTATGGGGAGGCTGTTAAAAATGGTTTAAAACTGGCAATGAGCAATAAGGCAGGCAGCTGGGAATATAAATTTGAAGCTTCTAAAGAAATACCTGTGCTTCGATTCCCCGTTCCAGATGCCGTTTACAATGATCCTAATACTCCGTTTAAGCTTGAAGCAGGGCTAAGTATTGGAGCATATTTTAATGCTGCTTTAAAAGTAACTACAGATACAAATGAACTTCTCCCCAGTGCAGGTGGCTTCTTAGGCTTCTATGCACGTTTATCTGTAATGTGCGTTTCTGTCTCTGCCGCTACCATTTATGCTATTGGTCAAGCAAATGTTGATATAGGTGCAGATACACAGGTTGGTCCCTCATTAAAAATGAAATTTGGTTTCGGGGCACAAATTGTTGTGGGACTTCCAGTGGCAGGCAATGTAAGCGTACTCTATGTTGTGGGTGCAGAAATATTAATTAGTGATGGACTTATAGAAGTTACAGCTTTCTTATTGTTCGAAGGTCACGCAGAAATTCTGGGAGGAATAGTTTCTATAACCATCCGCATTGAAGCAAAAGGAACCTACTCTAAAAAGCAGATAGCGGGAGGTTCACGTACAGACCTACAGTGTCAGGTCACATTTGGACTCGATATAAGCATCGCTTTTATTATCAATATAAGTTTTACAGAATCTTGGCAGGAGCAACGCCAGATTGCTTAAAAATAAAAAATCATGGATCTGAATCAACGTTTTTCAATAATGACATTTCCGCAATTTTTTGATGGCAATGAATTGCATTTAAATATTGTTGTTCTTCCTCGGGATCATAACCCGCTTAAACCCATTATAGTAGGAGAGGAGCCGGGAATTCCTAATGCTGAGGTCAGTTTTGCAGATGCTGCTTTCGCGTTTAAGGCGCAACTTATTCAAGGTTTTGGTGTTAATCCGTTGCCACAACCTAAACCCCTAGCAGATGGCATTTCTCTAAATATATCAGCACCCGATAATCCAAGAGAAATTTTTGAAGCTATGGCCAACCATCTTGATATATTCAATCTTACGATGGTAAATTCTAATGTAAACCTTCAAAATATACCTACTGATAGAAAATTTGAAAGTGCCAGGCCAAGTCAGTTTACCGTAAGTAAATATTTACCAAAATCCTTAAGGGAGCTGCCCAACTTCGTACTTCCAAAAATTAAGAATGCGCGAGTGGATGACAGCTATCACTGTGCTGTTAAGGGGGCTAAGTTTTATCCCGGGTTTCAAAAAAGTCCTGATAATGTAAGTTGGGGAAAAGTGTTCGCACATATTTTAAGACAACCAATGCTTGCGAGAAAAGCAGGATTTATTTATTCCACAACATTAACCATTGAAGAAGATACGTTTCGAGAAGGAGGCTTTTTATATATTGATTTAGCTGAAGAGAGCAGTTTTTTTCCTCAACAAACAGCAAATGATTCTTTTATAAAAAAATACGCAGCACGCATTCCTGCATTAGTTCCAGGTGAATCCCGCCAAGTATTTGCACCACTACTTTATCCTGTTCTAAATGTTCACGATGGCAATTATGACAAATTATTTATGGAAACTGCAGAGTTTGATGATGGTTTTGCAAAAACCGTTCATTGTCGCCAGCCACCACATCGTAACCTATTGGAAGAAGATGCAGATGGAGCTTTCCCCACAAAAGAAATAGGTGTTCAACTTTGCTGGAGTGAGGTTACAATATTAAAATGGTATATGCGGCAGTTGATGATTGATGCTTCAGTTGGGAGTATCGAAAAAAGATTAGATGCACCTTTAGGAGTTTTGGGTTACCACATAGATGTGCGACAAACTGCTGAAGCAGGTAATCCAGCAAATCCTTGGCAATCCTTGAACGGTGTCTCTAGTAAACAGCCCTTAACACTGGCGCGAGACCCAAATAATCCAGGTGATAGTATAGAACTGGGTTCTTATGAAGGTGAATTGCCCTATCAGGTATATCCTATGCAATTGGATGGAACCGAAAGAAGTACTGGGGTTTTACAATCTTATTGGCTGCCCATGTATTTTGCAAATTGGAATGGCCACAGTATGGTATTGCCAGATCCGGACGCGGCAACAATTTATCAAACTACGAATGCAAATATAGATGCAGATCCATATGGAGCGCCAGCTGTTGATGCAGAAGGAAATGCAATAACCACAGGTACAGGAGTTACTGGTGCAGCAAAAAATAATTTAAATACGCTTTACAATCCTGCGCCTATTACAGCTCAATTGAGATATGGCAACAATTATCAGTTTCGGGTGCGTCTGCAGGATATTAGCGGTGGAGCACCTAGTATAGATAAAAATCCTATAAATGAAACTTCTACAGATATAGCCACCTGTCAGTTTAAAAGATTTATAGCTCCCATTCAGCCTCGAATACAGGAAATAGTATCTGTCGCTGATGCACAACTTGGAGATATTCATCCTGTGATAGGTACGGACGGGCCATACCAGCTTAGTGAGTTAAATATACGCAGGCCCAAGTTGGGTTACCCTGCCGTAATCTATACAGATAAATATACCAATCCCGTTGAGCGTCTTCTTGAAAGATCTAATCAAAGCTTGGATGTTGATTTAGCAAATCACGCTCACAATGCAGAGCATCGCGTAGGTCTTGGAATTGCTGATCCAGATGTGAACTGTGTCGAAATTGTAGTCGAAATCGAAACGCTTAAATTAGATAAACTAGATAGCGTAAACGGAAAAGATGATTATGTTCATCTGTACACTACAAAACGTTTCTTCCCAGCGATAGCAGGCGATGAAGATAATTATGAGGCCAATTTAAATATACCTATAACATATATTGATATTCAAGGTCCGGATAAGGTTTTAAATGTTGGGAGTGAGTTGGATTTAGTACAGGATTTGGGTCTGGGTGATGATATTGATAATTTACAGGAATTAGTACTTCCAACGGCACGAACCGTGCGCTTAACTATTAGAGCCGTATGTGAGGATAAAGAAACAGAAAATGAAACAAACCGGTATTATGGTATTCTAAATGCAGCCAATAAAAAAATGGATGTTAGGTATGGAGAACCTTTTTCTATAATGCTTTACAGTCCTTCTATAGATGAAACAGGTGTTTTAGTACAATCTGCTGGAGTGCCAGAATTGCAAGGCATTTTTATGCAACCGGATAATAACATAAATTTTGATGGTAAGATAACTACATTATTTTTTGGTAATCAGAATGTCAGAAAAAATGTAAATGTTCAACAACTTGCAGAACAATTAAATTTGAGGTCAAGGGGACTTACGTTAAACGCTTCAAAAGGGAACCGCGCAGTATTTGGATGTTCCAGCAGAATACGGCATACTTTAGCTCCAGATGGATCTTCTTTAACCTTTTCTTCTAAAAGTGATCTTTTTAATCATTGGCTTTGCTGTCTAAGTTTTGAAATAGATCGGGATTGGATGTGGGACGCTTTGAAGACAGATAGTTTTATAGTAAGGAGAACGAAAAAATATTTGCATACTGATGAACCAGAGAGTGAAAATGCGGAAATAGGTCGCATAAAAATGATACGCACCGCATCTTTTGAAGCGTTGCACAACCCCAAACGTAATTCAACCAGAATAGTATTTATTGATGCGGTAGAACCTAAAAAGGATCAACAGGGAGCGAATCCAGAATTTCCAGATAGCATAACAGTGACCTATACCTTGGAACCTCAATTTAAAGAAGGTCACGGAGATAATCGAGATGAACTTGAGCCTTTAACAATCACTTTACCTATAACCACACCACCGGCGCAGGTGCCTAAAATTGCTTCGGCTGGAATAGCCTTAACACCTTATGTGCGCGATGAAAAATATGCCACTTCAGAAATTAGGAATCGTTCCCTTTGGATTGAATTTGAAGAACCGGTAGCCGATCCTCAGGACATGGTATTTGCTAGAGTTTTGGCTAATTCACCAGATCAATTGATAAGTAATAACAATCCATCACTTTTTATTGCTCCAGACGAGCCTCCCTTACCTATTGACCCAGAAGAAATACGAGTTATTTCTCCAGCATCTTCTAATGATTTAGCGGGGTTGAATGCTATGCAACCTATGATTAAAAGTGCAACCAGCGATTTGCATTATATTTTGCCACTGCCACCTGGGCTGCATGCAAATAGCGATGAGATGTTTGGGTTTTTTACCTATGAATTTAGAATAGGCCATTATGAATGGCCAGCATCCAATCCTGGAGAGCAAGGAGAGAAGGTATGGACTACTGCGCAAGGAAGATTTGGAAGACGGTTAAAATCAAACGGTATTCAACATCCTGCGCCCGCGCTTAAAATTATGCCAAATAGAGATGCTAAGAAAATATGGGTTACTGCACCTTATGCAGTTGCTGTAAACGAAGGAAAAAATGTAACTGCAGACTCGCCACGTACAGAATTATGGGCGCTATTATATGCTCAGGTCAAACAAGCTGATAATCTAGATTATCGCAATTTACTTCTTGATGACAGGTCTCTTAGCTGGAGGGTTAAGGTTAAATTAAAGAGGGATAAGAAGATTTATGAACGTTATAATGAAAGCCAAATAAATCTATTAAATAAAGTTACAATTAAAGCGGAGAAGGGAATATCTGAAATAAATCAATCTGAGAATGTATATGAATTGGTTGATTATGCAGTAAAAAGCAAAAGCGCTACTAAATATGGTACTACTGCCTGGAAAACCAAAAAAGTAAATCAGCTTTTAGAGCAATATGGGTTGCCACAAGATTCTCCATTAAGTGTAATTGTGGTTGAAATACTGCCTCAGATAACAAATATATTTGATCATTTGTCAAACCTCGAGCGTAGAGACGTTGCGCAAGCTGCCTATACGATGATGGGCGATCAACAGAAAGAAAAATTTGGGCAACATTATTCTAAAATATACGGACAAAGAGATGCCGGAAGCCGCGATGTCGATCTTGAACAGCGCCCAAGCCCATTAAGCGATAGATTGGGATATCACAGAATCCTTAGAGTTTCCAATTTGGTTAAAGTGCCTGATGTCTGTTGCACAGATTGTGATTAAAATAAGATAATTAATAATTTAAAAGTCAATATTATGAAGACTAAAAGATATTTAATAGGACTAGTTCTGGTTGTAACATCACTAATTTTTACAAGTTGCGGCCCTCTTATTTTTAAGGCAAACTTTGATGCAGATTCAGTAGGAAACGCGCCAAATCCTAATCCTCCTGGTGATCCTTCCGGAGATCAAATAAGTGGTAATTGTGGTATTGTGGTGGTTAACAGTTCTGTTTTTGATTCTAAAGCAATGCGTTTTTTTAATGAACCGGGATGTCCTATTAATCTTATGTGGTTTCAATCTGAAAGTGTGGCAACATCAAATAATTTTTTGAATTACACCTTTACTGGATATCCGGAAAGTACCAATCATAGAAAATTTACTATTTCATTTGCTGCAGGTCATTTTAGATCGGCATTTTCTATTACGTATGATGGTGGCACGATGTATTTAACTGATGGGGATTATAATAACCATAACATTGGGACGTATAGCTCCAATCAAAATCAGACTTTTCTAGTAGGCCTAAATAGAACCACAAATACCTATGCACTAACTATTTCCCAAGATGGAGGGAATGTTCAACTCAACGACCGTCCAGTGAAAGAGCCCGAGTTCTGGGGCCAAAGCAATTATCTACTTTATTTATTTTATGATTCTAATGATACAAGCAGTTCTGCAAATGGCTATGTTCTGGATAATGTTACGATGAATAAAGAAAAACTGGATTAATTTAAATTCTTCAGTCTTTTTATAAATAATAATGAGGGCTATCTTATACTTTACAGGTTTCCCTTATACCTACTTCCCGACCTATCTTTTCTTTTAAGTTTTTAAAGGAAAGGTCAATTATTTTTAAACAATCTGTATTTCTATTGAGAAAATGGTTGCTATGCTTTGAAAAATGTTCTATTTTCAAATTTTAATAACAACCTTAAATATCTAAAGTTTTAATTACTGTTTGTAATTGAACCGATTAAAAATATGCGGATTATAAAGCTGTTGCCATCTTTTTATACTTCGATCAAATTTTAATTAACATCAATCAAAAGTAGAAATACATGAAAAGAAGAAATTTTGTTCAATTAACCGGCTTGGGAGCAGGAGCTTTAATGTTGCCGTTCTCCATGATGGGAAATGAGATTCCCGTTGAGGCTTTACTGGATCCAGGGATGGATATTGCGGTGAAGAAAAAAATGGCAGATGTTGCCTTAAATACGGCAAAGTCTTTAGGCTCAACATATGCTGATGCCAGGATAGGAAGATATCTTAATCAATATTTATTCACCCGAGAGGATAAAGTTCAGAATGTAGTTAATACAGAATCTTTTGGTATAGGTATTCGCGTAATCGCAAATGGTACATGGGGTTTTGCTTCTACAAATGATGTTTCTGAAGATGGTATTAAAAAGGCTACTGCTCAAGCGGTGGCGATAGCTAAGGCCAATTCTAAAATACAGACTGATCCTGTGATTCTTGCTCCGGTAGAATCCTACGGGGAAGTTTCTTGGAAAACGCCTGTTAAGAAGAATTTTAAAGATGTTCCTGTTTCAGAAAAGGTAGACTTGTTGCTGAATGCAAATGCTGCTGCAATGGAGAATGGAGCCAATTTTGTTAATTCGGCTCTTTTTATGGTAAATGAGCAAAAATATTTTGCTTCTACAGAAGGCTCTTATATAGATCAGGATGTTCACAGAATCTGGCCCACATTTGGTGTGACAGCGGTAGATCGAACTGCGGGCAAGTTTAAAACCAGACAAGCCCTTAGTGCCCCTATGGGAATGGGATATGAATATCTTGACGGATTAGAATCTGAAAAGCTCGCTGGTCCAGCTGGCTTAAAATTATATAGAAATAGCTATGACATAATTGAGGATGCGGCTACAGCGGCGAGGCAGGCTAAAGAAATGCTTTCTGCAAAATCTGTAGAGCCCGGTAAATATGATATGGTTTTAGAGCCTAATCATTTGGGTTTAACAATTCATGAATCTGTAGG
>CAXBEL010000221.1:0-7388 GCA_963974735.1 uncultured Flavobacteriaceae bacterium
CAACAGGGTTGATGGTAGAAAATAAATACCCACTGTTTTTGTACAAATTAGAAAGATCATCTGCGTCAGGGTCACCTTCTTTAGCAATTCTTTCTTTTAAAAGAACACCATTGTATACGTCGCCTTTTTCTAATCCCAGTTGAGCAGCTAGCTGTCTATCTGTATACACACTGTTTCCTAGAAAGTCAATGTCACCTATATAATATTTATCACCTTCTTCTACATTAAGTTTTAAAGTGATCAAATCTTCACCATCACGTACTAAAGTATCTGAGGTTATACGAGCATCACGATATCCTTTTTCTTTATA
This sequence comes from uncultured Flavobacteriaceae bacterium, assembly GCA_963974735.1. Lineage (GTDB taxonomy): Bacteria > Bacteroidota > Bacteroidia > Flavobacteriales > Flavobacteriaceae > Leeuwenhoekiella. Next base: position 311 of record CAXBEL010000221.1, read on the forward strand.
CTTATCGATTACCGCAACCTTATCTGTCTCATAATCTTCAGCGATATATTTTGAGCGTTTCCAAAAGCGGAAGAAATTTTTCTTCTTTGTGCTTTTCATTTGCTTGCGCAATTTAGCATCAGAAAGCTCTTCATTACCCTCAAAAACAATATCATCTATTTTTACCCTATCGCTTTTGTCAATATTTACGAGTAGATCAACTTTTTGAGTGCCGGTTGTATCTTCGCGAGGGCGTGTAATTATATTTACCTTGGAGTTTAAGTAACCTTCTTTTTTATATTTATTTTCGATAGCATATTTAGCAGTGGTAATAAGGTTTTCTGTAACCTTAGCGCCTTTCTTTAAATTGTTATCGTCAATAATTTCTTTGGTCTTTTTTTCTTTAATACCTGTAATCTTGACTTCGCCAAGTTCTGGGACTTCCGTGATTTCAAGTTTAAGATCAACCACATTTCCTTCTATGTTGGTAACATATAAGTTGATATCGCTAAAGAGTTCAAGACCCCAAAGTTTTTTAATGATCCCGCTAATTCTGTCACCGGGCAAATAAAGAACATCGCCAGTTTTAAGGCCGGTATATGCTATGATAGTCTGCTCATTGTATTGGGTAGAACCTTCAACAGAGATAGTACCTATCTCATACTCTTTGCCTTCTGCAACGGGAAGGTCATTCTGAGCGTAACTTGTTGTGTAGGTAAGGCAGTAAAGTAAAACTGCAAGGGTAAATAGTGCTTTTTTGGGCATCTGCTTAATTAATTTGCTCACTCGTCTTTCCAAATCTTCTTTCTCTTTTCTGATAGTTATATATTGCTTCGTACAGATGATTTTTGCTAAAATCTGGCCAGAGCACTGGTGTAAAATAGAGCTCGGCATAGGCAATTTGCCATAATAAAAAATTACTTATTCGTTGCTCTCCGCTCGTACGAATAAGTAAATCAACATCGGGCAGGTCATTAGTGTACAAATGTTCATTAATGACTGCCTCCGTAATTAAATGTGGCGAAATTAAGTTATTTTTAACTTTATGACTTATTTCTATTACTGTTTTTACTATTTCTTCACGACTGCCATAGCTAAGGGCTAAAGTAAGCTTGCACCTATCGTTGTTCTTAGTTTTTTCAATGACTTCCTCCAGTTCACGTTGAGCCTTTTCCGGTAAACTTGTTAAGTTCCCTATAGCTCTTAATGAGACGTTGTTATCTTGAAGGGTTTTAATTTCTTTTTTTAAAGAAGAAACAAGAAGTTTCATTAAGGTGTCAACTTCTAGTTTAGGCCTATTCCAATTCTCTGTTGAGAAGGCGTAAAGCGTTAAATTTTCCACTCCTAATTCTGCACAGGCCTCTACAGTTTGTCTAACCGCATTTGTGCCTTTTTTGTGTCCAGCAACGCGCAAGAGTCCTTGCTTCTTGGCCCATCTCCCGTTACCATCCATGATAACAGCAATGTGCTTGGGCAATTTTTCTCGATCTATTTGATCAATAAACTCCATTTACTCTTACTTAAAATCCGCAATAACACGGCTGTCTTCCAAAGGTATAAGTGAGTGTAACACCACTAAACATATACCAATCATTGTTGTTAATATTTCCAAATCTTAAATTTTCAGATTCGGCTTCTTCAGGGTAGCTGCCATCTACATTATCTGTAAATGTATAACGAGCACCTACTTCTATAGCAAAAACCCAATGACGCGCTAAAGCAGCTTTAAAACCAACTACCATAGGGATGGCTAAATCCCAAGATGAACCTGTTTTTGCCAGATTCAAATTAGCTTGGCTGGTGTTGCTCAATGCAAAATCGTCATGATTAAAGTAATTTAACCCGGTATAGAGATATGGTGTGGCTGGTCGATCCCAGCTTTCAGACATATCAAATTCCCAGAAGTTGTACTCTAATCCCAATGAAGCTTCAATAATTGAAGTACTAAAATCATAACCTCTTTGTTGTCTTCTTGATTCGTCAGATTTTGTATCAAACGCTTCAAGTCGTCCGGCTAAAAGAGAAAATCTAAATGCATGTCTGGGACTGCGATTCCATTTAAAAATTCCTCCAGCAACAAGCGTGTAAGGTGCTATATAATTGGTTTTACCTACGTCCCCAATAAAATTAGCACCACCAGCATAAACACCAATCTCGTAAGTCTGGCTTTGCGCTGAAACACAACATAAAATGGCGATTATAGCAATCGTCAAATACCTCATAGGCTTCAAAAGTTTGCAAATATAACAATAATGTTCAGGCTACGGCAAAAAGCGTAGAATAGTCTTCTTGATTAACTTGAAATGAAAGCTATTATTGTCTAATTGCGCTTATCTTCTCCCCAAAGAAGTTTTTTGCGAAGGGTAGAAAGAAAGGTGTCTTCTTCTAAAACCACAAGTTTGATGGTAAAAGATGCTTTCTTTAGTCTAATTTCTGTTTCTATGGGTAAGGTAGCAATACGCGAATCGAGCGAAACCAAATGATTTTGTTCACGTCCAGAAACTTTTAAGGTTATTTCTGTAGAATCAGGAACTACTAAAGGTCTTGCGTTTAGATTATGTGGAGCAATGGGCGTTAATATAAAACTACTGGTACTGGGCACAATCACAGGGCCTCCACAACTTAAAGAATACCCCGTTGATCCGGTGGGGGTAGAAACTATAAGGCCATCTGCCCAATAGTTGGTTAATTTTTCACCATTTAGATAAGTCTCAACAGAAACCATAGAAGTAGTGTTCTTCCTGCTTACGGTTATTTCATTTAAAGCAAAATTAAGATTGCCTATTTCATTTGTTTCTATAGCTGTTTCTATAGAAACCAAGGAGCGTTCTGAAATTGTGTAGTTTTTGTTAACGATTTCTTCTATAGAAGCGGCTATCTCTTCTTTTTGAACTGTTGCGAGGAAACCTAACCTGCCAGTATTAATGCCAACAATAGGAATGTCCAGATCCCGTACATAAGTTATGGTTTGTAAAATAGTTCCATCCCCTCCTATACTAAAAAAAATATCATAGCTATTATCCAGTTCTTCAAAGGTGCTGAAATGCGAGTAGGTCTTTTCTATTTCTTCATTTGCGTTAATGAGCTTTAAAAAGTTTTCCTCAATAATAACTTCTATTTCTTTTTCAGCAAGGATGTCCAGAAGTTGCTGGACATAGATGCCTGAGTTTTTATGATAAAATTGACCGTAGATGCCTACTTTCATGACAGAAATTGTAGTTGTTTTTAAATATTGAGATATTTCTCCAGATATTGAGAGCGTTCTCTTAAGTCTTTAATTAGGGCATCCTCTTGATGATTCGAAATTATGTTGTAGCCATATCTTCTAAAGGCTTGTAGGATTTCATTAAAACTTACATTGCTGCCTATTTTTAAAGATATTTGAGCCACATCGTTTTCTATCTGCGAAATAAAAGCTCCCAAAACCTTTCCGTCATTTGATTCAATGATTTGGCTTATTTCACTAAAACTATAATCCAGCACCCCATGTTCAATTACGATTATACTGCCGGGTTCACTTAAGAATGGCGTGTTGTTAAAGTAATTCATCACATCGCCAAGTTCATAATATCCTAAATATCTGTTGTTCTCATCCAGAACGGGCATAATATTAGAGCTGCTCTGTGCAAAAACTTCAAGAATGTCCAGCCAGTTTGTTTCTTCACGTACAAAAAAACCTTCGTACATATGTCTTTGGTCTGCTATCGTTTCTTCTGCTTTGTGGCAGTGCACATCGTTTTCTGCAAGAGATCCCATAAAAGTTTCGTTATGCAGTACGGGCACATGGGAATAGGTGGTCTGTGTGAAAAGTTCTTGGGCTTCACCTATTGTTCCGCTTTCATTTAGCGGTTCTATATCGTTTATTATGTAGTCTTTAATAGTCATTTCTGTGAGCTTCAATTTAATTAAAAAAAATCAGCACTTACCCTATGGTACTTTGTATTTTTGTACGGTAAAGTTACAATTATTGAGATGACAAAGCTAAGTGTAAATGTTAATAAGATAGCGACCTTACGCAATTCGCGTGGAGGTAATGTACCTAATCTTATAAAGACAGTAAAAGATATAGAGCGATTTGGGGCGCAAGGTATAACTATTCATCCTAGACCAGATGAACGTCATATAAGATATCAGGACGCGAGAGATCTCAAAGATGTGGTTAAGACAGAGCTTAATATTGAAGGGAATCCTGTCGAAAAATTTATAAAACTTGTATTGGAAGTAAGACCGGACCAGGTGACTTTAGTGCCAGATGCGGTAGATGCGATAACTTCTAATGCCGGCTGGGACACACTTAAAAATAAAAGTTTTTTGCAGGAAGTAATTACCGAATTTAAGTCAAATGGAATCAGAACTTCGATTTTTGTAGATCCAGTAGCATTAATGGTTGAAGGGGCGAAGGAAACCGGTGTGGATCGTATAGAATTATATACTGAAGCTTACGCTCAGGGATTTGCTAAAGGTGATCCGGAGGCAGTTAAATCTTATGTGGAAGCTGCTCTTATTGCTAATGAAAAATATTTGGATATATTGGATTAATGATATTACACGGAAACGTTATTGGAGAAGGCAAGCCCTTTGTTATTCTGCACGGATTTTTAGGGATGGGTGACAACTGGAAAACCCTGGCAAGAAAGTTTGCTGATGCCGGTTATGAAATGCACTTAGTGGATCAACGAAATCATGGGAGAAGCTTTCATGATGAGGAGTTTAATTATGATTTACTTGCAGAGGATCTTAAAGAATACTGCGAACATCACAAGTTAGGAGAGATTATACTTCTGGGACATTCTATGGGAGGTAAGACAGCAATGAAGTTTTCTTCGCTTTATCCAGAAAAAATAAACAAGCTTATAGTTGCTGATATAGGACCTAAATATTATGCGCCACATCATCAACAAATTCTTAAGGGACTGGCGGCATTAGAAGGAGAATCAGAAGCTTTGCAATCCAGAGGTGATGCAGATGATTTCTTAGCGAAATATATTTCAGATTGGGGCACGAGGCAATTTTTGCTTAAAAATTTATATTGGAAAAAAGACAAAACACTTGCTTTACGTATTAATCTTCCTGTCCTGACCGAAAAAATTGAAAATTTAGGAGAAGGTCTCAAAGATACAGATACTTATGCAGGAGAGACCTTGTTTCTTAGAGGCTCTAAGTCAGATTATATTGATGAAAATGATTCAGATTTAATTAAAAAGCACTTTCCCAAAGGCGAAATAATTACTATTCCAAAAGCCGGTCACTGGCTTCACGCAGAAAATCCCGAAGATTTTTATCAAGAAGTGATAAAATTTTTATAACATTGTCGGGCTTAATTTATTATGTATGCATAGTATTTTGCAATAAAACCCTCAAAATTTTAATGCATTGATAATATTAAGGTCTTAAATCTAAAATTTAATAAAGTTTCTAACCCCTTTCAAATTATGAAAAAACTACTATTCGTAGCCGTTTTTGCGCTTACGGTTGCTTCAAGTTATGCAGGCGGATATCGTGTTGCACTACAGGGACAAAGAGGTCTGGCTATGGGTCATACTGGTGTTGCCTATGTTAACAGTGCAGAACTCGCCTTTTTTAATCCAGCTGGACTGGTCTATTTAGAAAATCGCTTAAATGTCTCCGCTGGTGTAAGTGCCGTGTTTTCTGATGTTACCTGGCAAAATGAAATGTTTGGACAATCTTCTCATACAGATAGCGGTGTAGGTACACCATTTTATCTTTATGGCTCATACGCGGCAACAGATTGGCTAAGTTTAGGTCTAGCAGTTTATACGCCTTATGGAAGTAGCGTAGAATGGCCAACAGATTGGGCTGGCTCACATTTAGTTAATAACATTGATTTAGAAGCTATATACATTCAGCCTATGGTTTCTGTTAAAATATCAGATAAATTCAGTGTAGGTGGTGGTCCCATTTTTGTAACCGGTTCTGTTAATTTTAACCGTAACGCTAACCGAACTTCAACAGATATTGATGGTAATCGCTCAAACGTTACAGTAGATGATTCTGGTGTGACAAATTGGGGTTGGTCGCTTGGTGCTTTGTTTAGCCCAACTGAAAACTTTAGAATAGGGGCGCACTATCGCTCAGAAATTATTTTGGATTCTGAAGATGGGGAAGCAACTTTTTCAAATTTTCCCAACTCTCCTTTAGCACCTGCTAATGGTGTTACAGGATTTAAGGCTTCCTTGCCACTTCCTGCAGAAATGACCGTAGGTCTTTCTTATACTTTTTGTGAAAAGTGGACTTTTAACTTTGATTTAAGCCGCACATTCTGGGATGTATATGAGAATTTAGATATAGACTTTGAAGGTGCTGCGTATCCAGACTCTTTTAATCCAAGAAATTATAAAAATTCATCGGTATATAAATTCGGTTTACAGTATGTAGCTAACGATATGTTTACATTAAGAGGTGGGTTCTACATTGATGAATCTCCAGTTCAAGCTGGTTATTTTGCTCCAGAGACACCTCGTAATGATGCAAACGGATTCACAGGAGGTCTTTCGGTTAATGTTTCTGAGAAATTTGCGATAGATGCATCTTTTCTTTACCTGAGATTTGAAGAAGTAAATGCTTCTTATGATTATTATCAGGAGAATGGTCAAAATGTACCATTTGGCGGAACTTATAAATCCAGTGCTTTTATACCTGGATTGGGCGTAACATATAAAATGTAAATAAAAAGCTATTTAAGATGAAGAATTATATAAAATATATGGCTTTAGCCGCTGTTGCATTAACAGCTTGTGAGCCAGAATTAGACAATCCAATTGACGAGGCAGGTTTTTATACTGCTGGTGAAGTAGACCTTTCGAATTATGTTGCAGTTGGTAATTCCCTAACTGCAGGTTATGCGGATGGGGCTTTGTACCTTACGGGACAAGAAAATTCATATCCCAATATAATGGCAGGTCAATTTGCCCTTGCTGGAGGTGGAGAATTCACTCAGCCTTTAGTAAATGATAATTTTGGGGGGCTATTGGCAAATGGTGAACAAATAACAGCAAATAGATTTGTTTTGACTGGTTCTGTTGTTGATGGTGTGCCCACTCCAGGAGGGCCAACTCCTTTGGCAGGAGCACCTACTACA
>CAXBEL010000222.1:0-7377 GCA_963974735.1 uncultured Flavobacteriaceae bacterium
AGATGGTTCATACTTGCGTATTCAAAACATTTCGCTTGGTTATAATTTTCCTAGAGACCTTGTTTCAAAATTTGGAATTAATAGTCTTAAGGTTTATACCAATTTACAAAACGTCTATACTTTCACAAAGTACTCGGGTTATGATCCAGAAGTAGGGTCGATTAATCAAAATGTTCTTTTATCTGGAATAGATAATGGTCGTTATCCTTCACCACGTATTTACACATTGGGGATCAACGTTAATTTTTAAAAAAAAAATAATATGAAGACAAATAAAATATTTAATAAGTTTTTTATTATAGTTCTCTGCATAAGTGCTTTTAGCTGTAGTGATGATTTAGATATAGCACCGGGAGACCAAATTGCCAAAGAAAATTTCTTTCAATCTGAAGAAGATTTTCAAGCGGTAACAGGACCACTTTATAATGCAGTGTGGTTTTCTTTCAATGATAAATTTTATTTTGGATTAGGAGACGGTCGTTCCTATAACTTATACGCACCTTTTTCAGATTATATCTATCCATTTAGTGACTTGACTGAAACTGGATTGACAGGACCACTGGTTGAGGCGTGGGGATCTTTTTATAACGTGATTCAACAATCAAACCGGGCAATTATAGGTATAGAAGGAAGTCCTGTTGATGAAGAGACCCAAACACAATACATAGCAGAAGCCCGTTTTATGAGGGGAACCGCTTACTGGTATCTGGCTTCACTTTGGGGCGATGCAATTATTTCTACAGATCCATTGGAACTGGTAAATAATCCTATTGTAAACAAAAATACAAGAGCAGATGTTTATGAATTTGCAATACGCGATTTAGAGTATGCAGCAAAATACCTTCCAGAACAAGCAGGTCAAGCAGGACGTGTTACAAAATATAGTGCGTACGGGATGTTATCCCGCTTTTATCTTTCTTATGCTGGTTTAAGCGATAATCCCAATAGCGGTACCAGAAATCAAGAACTTCTTGATTTAGCGAGAATGGCTGCAGAAAAGGTAATTAATGAAGGGCCTTATGCATTAATGGATGATTATGCCGATTTATTTATGGTGGACAATAACAATAATTCTGAATCCATGTTTGCGCTTCAATGGGTGCCTAATGGAGATTATGGGGTAGGGAATGCCCATCAGGCCTTTTTTGCCTTAGGCTCTGAAATTACAGGTGATGATGCCGCATACGGTTTTTACACCAGAGCTTCTTATGATATTTTGGAGGAATATGAAACAAATGATAATCGACGTAAAGCCACATGGATGGCAGATGGGGATTTTTATCCAGAAATAAGCCAGGCAAATGGTGGGTACACTGTTGATCACGAGAATACGTATGTAAATGTTAAGAAAGGTGTTGTAGGCTCAACAAAGGATAACCCTAAAATCTCAAGACAGAATTCGGCATTAAATACTTACATGATGCGTCTGGGTGAAGTTTATTTAAACTACGCTGAGGCTGTTCTGGGCAACAATGGCAGTACAAGTGATGCTACTGCTTTAATGTATGTTAATGCACTTAGAACCCGAGCTGGGCTTAATGAGAAAACAACCCTAACTTATGAAGACATTATGCACGAGCGTAGGGTTGAGTTGTGTATGGAAGGTCAATTCTGGTACGATCTAGTAAGAAGATCTTATTATGAACAACAAGAGGTGATTAATTATATAAATGCGCAAGATAGAGGTACAATAGTTCCATTTACCTATGACGCAGAAACTAATACCGTATCCGTTGATGAGACGCAGGATAACACAACTCAAGCTGTAGGAACTGCTGATGAAAGCATTTTTCTTTTACCTTACCCGGAATCAGAAGTAGTGCAGAATCCTTTATTGAGCGATGCTCCTGTTCCTTATGAATTTACCGAAGAAAGAATAACTGATTTGTTTTAAGTTTTGAACGAAGATAGATTTCAATAAAAAAATAATTAATATGAAGAATACTATTTTAAATAAAAGTTCTTGGATATATTTCTCCTTCTTGGGGGCAATGCTTATCGGATTTCTCTTTACTGGTTGCTCCGATGATGATTCTGAGGGAGGTACAATTACTGTTAACAGTGTATATCTAGAGGATGTTAATTCAACAGTACCTGATCGAGAAGTCACATTTGCTCGTTTGGGACAGCTGCTCCGTATAGAAGGTTCTGGATTTACAGGACTTAAACGGATTTATATCAACGGGTTTCAAACTTCATTTAATCCGGTTTATGTATCAGATAACTCTTTACTGGTTCGCATTTCTGGAGATACACCTACAATAGATGCAGAAGATGATGTGCGCAATACCATACGGTTGGCTAATGATAATAAGCACCTCCATTAGCCGATTCAATAGATGCAGAAGATGATGTGCGCAATACCATACGGTTGGCTAATGATAATAATGAAACTACAATTGAATTCGAAATTCGATCTTCTGCGCCTACTATAACTAATATCTCTAATACATTACCTAATCCAGGAGAAGAGATCACAGTTTATGGTACGGGTTTAATTGAAGTAACTAAAGTCGTTTTTCCTGGTGATATAGAAGTGACTGACGGAATTACTTATGATGAAGAAGATGGAGAATTCTTTGCGGTAACCGTTCCGGCTGGCGTTTCAGAAAGTGGTGGATCAATTTATATTGAATCGGCTAATGGAGGTGCTTATTCTCCAGCATATTTCAATTTTAAAGAAGGGGTTATCCTAAACTTTGATGGGATGGGCGCCATAGGAGAATTCGGAAATACTATAACACAAGATCAGTTGGAATCTTCGCCAATAGGTGAAGGTAATGTATCTCAAGGCACTTACGTGCCACATCGTCCAGCAGGGATTGATTCTTTTGAAGCGGGAAAAAACCGGGCTTCAGAAGTATTCACAACAGGCGCTGAAAGCTGGCGTACTCAGCTTACCCCATTTATTCCAGCTACCACACCACTTGATCAAGTAGCTTTTCAATTTGATGTTTATGTTCCTGATGCCTGGGAGGGAAGTGGCTTCTTAAAAATACTGCTTATAAACAATTTTAATGGTGGTGAATGGACAGGTGGAGTTTATAATTATGTACCGTGGATTGTTGATGGAGAAGTGGAAGCTTTTCAGACTACCGGATGGACCACGGTAACTGTGCCTTTTACAGATTTTTATTTATTTGAGGATGAGGCAGATTATACTTTTGAGGATGTTCTGGCTTATCGGGAGGCAGCTACTTATAAAAACTTCGGAATTTTCTTTGAAAACTCTGATATTAAATTGAGTGACGTCTTAAGAGGTAGTAGCGACGTAGAATTTCCATCATCTGAAACTTCAGTAAGTGTTTATACAGATAACTGGAGAGTCGTATCCTTAGAAGTACCGGTTGTTAGTGATTTCCCTGAATAAAAATGAAAAATATTTTGATCTGTTTTAGTATCACGAAAAAAAAATAAAAATGAAATACACAAAATTAATACCCATACTGGCTCTTTCAGCTATGCTTTTTTCATCTTGTGAAGATGACATTATGGAGTGGGAAGATGTTGATGAGCAAAATAAAGTAACTACGGCTGAGTTGCCTTTAGAGTTAGAAGAGAAGATTAGCAGGTATGATGTGCTGAACTCTTACACAGATTATGTTCTGGGAGCAGGAATCATTCTGGATCTTTATATGAATGATGAGACTTATAGCAATATTGTAAATAAAAACTTTGACGATGTTACTGTAGGCTATGCGATGAAGCACGGTCCAATGGTAAACGCAGAGGGAGAGCTAAATTTTGAAACAGTTGATAATTTTATCGCAAAAACAAAAGAAGCTGGACTTGATGTTTATGGTCATACCTTGATGTGGCATGCCAATCAAAATGCAAGTTACCTTAATAGCTTAATTGCACCTCAAGTAATCCCAGGATCAAGTGGTGCAAATGCTTTGGATTTATCCGGATTAAAAGATGGAACCTTTACGGGTTGGGCGCTCAATAATCCTGGAGATGGCATCTCTATTGTTGAAGAGGCAGGTTTATCTGGAGACTCACAAGCTATTCAACTTATTGCAAGCGCTTCTTCTTCTGAACCTTATAATCTGCAACTTAATACACCTGACATCACTATAACGAGTGGGCATGAGTTTGAGATTTCTTTTTATATAAAATCTGATCAGCCAGGAAAAGGACGTATTTCTTTTAGTGGTTTAGAAAATAACTACCCTTATAAAGACTGGTATAACACCGGAGGTGATTTTACCGAATCTTTTGATACGAGTTCTCAATGGCAGCAAGTAAAATTTACCGTTAATGACTTTGTTGACACTTCTTTTGTGATAGCTTTTGATTTAGGATATTTACCAGGAGTCACTTACCTAATTGATGTAGATAATATAAGTGTTGTTGACCTTGATGCTGAATCTGAAACAGTAAATCTCATCACCAACGGTGATTTTGAAGCAGGAACAATAGATCCTTGGACCAGTAATGGTACCGCAACTGGAGAAGTTTCGGCAGAAGGCGAAGGCTACGGTGATACTGGCTATGCCATGGTATTAAACAATCCTACTGCTGCTGAATTTTATAATGCACAGCAGGTCTATACGTTTGACGAACCGTTAGAACAAGGTACAGAACTTACCTATTCATTCTATATTAAAGCTGATGTTGCCACTAGTTTGCAAGTCGAGCTGCAAAGTCCTGATTATTCCGCTGACTATTCTGGCGCTATTGCGGTAGGAACAACCTGGTCTCAAGTGGTGGGAACTCTTAACCCTTCTGCTGCAGATCGTGGTAAGCTTCTTTTTGATTTTGGTGATACTGCAACAACTTTTTATGTTGATAATGTAGTATTGACCAACGGGGAGGTGATTACAGGAACAGACCCTGTTGTAATAGAAAAAACAGACGAGGAAAAAGCTGAAATTATTGGTGCTGCCATGGAAGATTGGATTTCTCAAATGGTAAGTCATTATAAAAATGATGTTTTTGCCTGGGATGTTGTAAATGAGCCTATGAAAGAAGGAGGATCGCTACGTGATGGGAATGTGACAGATCCAGCCAGTGATGATTTTTATTGGGTTAAATATCTAGGTCAGGATTATGCGGTAACCGCCTTTAAACTTGCACGTCAATATGGTAATCCCACAGATGTTCTATTTATTAATGACTATAACCTAGAATCTAGTTTGGCTAAATGTGATGGTCTGATCGAGTATACAAACTATATAGAAAGTCAAGGTGCTACAGTTGATGGTATCGGTACGCAAATGCATATTTCTTTAGATACAAATAGAGACAACATTGTAGAAATGTTCCAAAAACTAGCTGCTAGTGGAAAATTAATCAAAATCTCAGAACTGGATGTAAGACTTGGTACTGCTTCGCCTACGGCAGATCAGTTAGCTGATCAATCGGCGATGTATCAATTTGTTTTAGACTCTTACAGCGAATATATACCTGCCGCTCAACAATACGGCATTACACTTTGGAATATATCTGATAGTGCGACAGAACACGAGTTCTGGTTACCTGAAGAGTCTCCTAATGTTTGGGATGCAAATTATGAAAGGAAGCATGCCTATAAGGGCGTTGCTGATGGACTCGCTGGTCGTGATGTGAGTGAGGATTTTACAGGTGAATTGGAAGACTAGTTAAAATTATAAAGATAATGCAACTAGATTGAGTTGTTGCTTTTTTTGGTAGAGGGCTCAAGTAATTTTACTTGAGCCCTTTTTTTATTCATTATTTACATCTGTAGGGAGAATGCCAAAGTGGGTCCTAAAACATTTTGAGAAGTAGGAGGGAGAGGAGAAGCCCACATTATAACTTATCTCACTAATCGAATATTTACCCTCTTCAATCAATTCTTTAGCCCGATCAAGACGTATTTTACGTATTAATTCGTTTGCGGTAAGACCTGTTAAAGCCTTTATTTTTCTATAAAGTTGGCTTCTGCTAAGATTAAATTCATCAGCAAGCTTTTCCACATTAAGATTTGTTTCTCTAATATTTTCCTGGGTGTAATTGATAATATTTAAAATAAACTGTTGATCAAGGGAAGAGGAATTTGATTCAGTTTCTTCCTTTTTAAAACCATTCATATATTTTGAAAACAACAGTTCGCGATTTAGGATAAGCTGTTTTAAGTGAGACCGCATTACCTTCATTTCAAAGGGTTTATTTAGATAAACATCTGCTCCTGAATCAAGGCCTTCAACCCAATCATCTACCATAGCCTTGGCTGTTAGCATTAAAACTGGGATGTGACTGGTTCTTAAATCACTTTTTAGCTGAGAGCAAAATTCAAGCCCGTTCATTCTTGGCATAATAACATCTGTAATAACGACATCTGGCATGTATTTTTGGGCTTGTTCTAAACCTTCTTGGCCATTTTCTGCTAAAACGATCTTATATTTATTTTTTAATTCCTGCTTTAGATATGTTCGCAACTCGATGTTATCTTCTATAACCAAAAGAGTTTTTTTGTGCTGTTCAAAATTATCTGTTTCAACAAACTCTTCTACTTCTGTTTGTGGCAGAACCTTAATAGTGTCTAATGGAGAGCTACCTATGTCTGAAGCATCATGGTGATCTTTACCCATTGGGAGGAAGATCCTGAATTTAGTTCCCACACCTATTTCACTCTCAACATCTATTTCACCTTTGTGCAGATCTATAAAACTTCTCACTACCTCTAAGCCAATACCCGTACCACCATAATATTGCTCATTGAGGTCTTTTATCTGGTAAAAGCGATCAAAAATTTTACTCAACTCATCGGGATGTATCCCTTTCCCCGTATCTTCAATACTTATCTCTAGTGCTTCTAGCGGAGTTTTGTTATCTATCAGTTTAAAAATATGCCCTTTCTTGGTATTTACAGCAACGGTTATTATGCCGTTGTTAGCGGTACTTTTAAATGCATTGGACAGAATGTTAAAGATTATCTTTTCCACTTTGTTTTTATCTGCCCAAACTGTCTCTAAACTTCTTTCTATCTCATAGGAGAGTACTATATTTCTTTGTTTGGCCTCTTCTCTAAAATGTTCCAGTATGTCTGATAGGAGATCGTTAATATTAAATGAAGTTATATTTAACGGAATTCTATTGAACTGAAGTTTCCTGAAATCCATCAATTCATCAATCAGGTATTTAAGGCGTTTAGTATTCTTATTTATAATTTGTAGTTTATCCTTAAATTTTTCAGGCAGAGTTTTTTCCTTTAAAATATCTTCCAGCGGACTTAAAATAAGAGTCAACGGAGTTCTGAACTCATGAGATATATTTGTGAAAAACTGGATTTTTTTATCATTTAGTGCTTCTTCCTGAAGGTGTCTTTCCCGCTCCTGTGATATAGCACGCTTAGTTTTGATTCGAGCGTCAAGAAATTTGAAAGTAAAATATGCTATTCCCAGAAATGCCAAA
>CAXBEL010000223.1:0-7272 GCA_963974735.1 uncultured Flavobacteriaceae bacterium
AAATTAATCATTTTAGAGAAAATATCCTAGGTTTTGAGACAGTCTGACGGTCTCGCATAACCGAAGTGGTGGAGTTAAATTACCGATTTTTCGGAGTTTTCACTCAATTTTTGTTATTAAACAGCGGCTTTTGAAATCGTCTCTTAGCCACCATTTCTGTTATGCATTGTTAGCGGCTGGCAGTTTATTCGTTGTTCAATTGAAGAATTTCTTTAACTATATTATCAGCTATTCTAAAATCGGTTAATAATAATTTATCAATTAAAGGTTTTACTTTGTCAATCAATTCCATCTGTTTTGCTCGATGGATTACTCCAAGCGTTCCACTGATTTTAAAGTTTAACTTATTAGCCAACTTACGTGCTTTCAAATCGTCCAACAATAGCAATACATCTTCATAATCAGTGGCTAAAGCAATTGCGCTGGCCTCTCCTAAATCAACTTGAGTTTCTAAAAAGGTTTGATATTTTTTATCGGATGCGGTTTTTATTTCGATCCAGTTCGACACAGTTTCCCCGAACTCTTCTACAATTTCGGGCGTTGTTACTAATTCGCCGTATACACTTTGAAGAAGATTTAATTCGCCAATTTTATGAAATAGTATAAGAGTACTTGTGTCAGAAATTACAATTTTAGGCATTGTTTATGTCAGAATGTAAATCTGTTTCCGATGTGCTAAAGATAGAAACTCCATATTTTCCGAGCATCTCTATAAATGCACGTTTGGACAAGCCTACAATTTTTGCCGCCTGACCAGCAGAAAGTTTAGCATCTTGGTATAATTTAGAAGCGATTATCATTGAAAGGTCGTAATCCTTCAAATCAACGCTATCGGGTATATTTAGCTGTAGTGTTCTCATTTTTATTAAACTTACTCAAATATAACTTTTCTAGACTGATTTTTAATGTTCAGAATGTATTTTTTGCTTGCCGCTAACGTACGGATAAGAGTACTAGTACTCTTATTTCCGTTTTAGTTAAACCACTAATCTAACGGATTTTTAATTGTTCTGAAAGTATTTGTTGCCACATGAGTATATATTTCTGTGGTTTTGGAGGATCCGTGGCCCAAAAGTACCTGTATCTGCCTAAGGTCTGTTCCAGATTCCAGCAAGTGGGTGGCAAAACTGTGTCGGAGCATGTGGGGAGTGACGGTTCGTGCTATACCAGCTTTGAGAGCAGCAGTTTTAAGGATTTTCAGTACACTCTGCCCACCGGACTTTGCCTGCTTCTGACCCTCAAACAAATACTCCCGGGGCTTCCATTGTTTATAATAAAGCCTTAAATCCGCTAAGGCCTTTTGGGACAATAGGGTCTGCCTGTCCTTATTCCCTTTGGCGCCATTCACCCTTATCAGCATACGTTTGCTGTCTACATCTTCTATTTTAAGGTTTATAAGTTCGCTCCGCCGCAGGCCAGAACCGTACAGAAGCTCGACGATACATTTGTGTTTGAGGTTATTGGTATGTTCAATTATGGCAAGTACCTCCTCTTTTGAGATGACATTGGGGAGCTTGTATTCCTTCCTAGGGCGTTCGAGCTCATAAAACCGGTTGGGCATCCCCAATACGACCTCATAATAAAATTTTATGGCGTTGATTGCCTGATTGATATAGGAGTTGGACCTTCTCTGCTGTACAAGCCTTTGCAGAAAGGTTCGAATGTCACTTTCATTGATGGTATTCAGTTCCCTATCCTTATATTGATTTATGAACATCTCAAAGAAGGTCACATAGGTGCGTACCGTGCTGTTGGCATAGCGTTTCAGCTCCTATTTGAGCAGGTACTCCTCAGGACATGGACGGTGGCCAGCAGGAATCGTACGATTTCTGAACCAGGCAACATCCACCATTTCATCAGATGTATTTACAGGTTTGTTTGTCAAAAAACGGTAATATATGCGGAAATGAATTTTAATAAGTTTGACTTATACTGTTTGCATCTAAGATAGTTGAAACATTCAGAAAAGATATGACTAAGCATTTTTAGGAGAATGGCCGAAAATATGATTTTCGGGCAAAAACAGTTAACTTGTAAATAAGAAAAACTCTGATAATAACTGATTATCAGAGTTTTGTACCCGGAATGGGACTTGAACCCACACGCCCTTAAGGACCCAGGACCCTCTCCTTAAAAGGGAGATGCTCTACCAACTGAGCTACCAGGTCTTTCCCTGAATGCGGCTGCAAATATACAGTCATTTATTTTATAAATCAAAAGCTTTTTGAATAAATTTACAGACAAATTTTTAGAAAGTTTTATCTCTTTCAAAATCAGTAAATAAGAACGATGAGAATATATTTAATTGGGTATATGGGCAGTGGTAAGTCAACCTTAGGTCGACAGCTGGCTAAAAAAATGGATTATAATTATTTAGACTTTGACGAATTTTTAGAAGAAAAGGAAGGAAAAAAAATAGCTCAAATATTTAAAGACCAGGGAGAAATATACTTTAGAAAGAAAGAGTCCCAATATTTGAAAGAGTTACTAACAAATACACACGAAGCAATAATTAGTTTGGGTGGCGGGACTCCGTGTTATGGCAATAATATGGAACTCATTAAACACGCTGAAGGTAAAAGTATTTATATAAATGTTCCTGTAACGGAATTGGTTTCCCGTTTATGGAGTCAAAAAGAGCATCGCCCTGTGCTCAATCATCAAGATTCTCCAGAAAAGCTAGAAGAGTTTGTGAGAAAACATTTATTTGAACGCAGTTTTTACTACAATCAAGCAGATTTTAAAATTTTGGCAGATGGAAGATCAGAATTAGAACTGGTAAATGAGATGCAAGCACGTTTATTCTAAAATTGCACTGTCCTTTCCTGGTTTTAATCTCACTTTTACGCGTTCATTAAGCGAAGTGCTTAGAGAAATACCTTTAAAATCTGCTTTTACAGGATATTTTTTATGATTGCGATTTACTAAAACACCTGTCTTAAATTGCTTCAATGGTACATTTAAAAAATACTTCACTGCATAGATTAAAGTAGTGCCAGAATTTAAAACGTCATCTATAAGTACAACAGATTTATTTTTGTAATCTTCTTCATTTAATGAGGTTTTTACCGTCCCTAAGGGGTTGGTTTTATTCATAGTGATGCGGCAAAGCGTACATTTTATGTCTGATATTGCCTCTAAAGCATCTTTAAGACGTTCTGCCAAGGCATAGCCGTTTTCTGCAATACCAGCCATGACAACCTCAGTTTCTTCAACATTACTTTCATAGATTTGATAGGCAATGCGTCTAATTTTATTCTGAATGTCTTCGTGAGTGAGAATAGTTTGCGGCTGAACTTTCATAATTAATGGAGTGATTAAAAAAATGTCATTTGACATTTTCAAATATAAAAAAGAGTTCGCTACCCGCTCTTGGTTTTATAGAATTATAGCATTGCTCTAAAATTTTAATATTGAAATGAGGTGCGAAAAGGTTTTTATATATATTTATATTTCCACCAAAAGGCGGTCCGCCTTTTGTTAAGGGAAAATTGAATAAAACCCCGGCAAGTTTTCCCTTTGCATTTAGTAAACTTTTCATTTTGCTTACATAATTTTCTCTTTTTGGGGGATTTAACGCACAGAAAAAAGTTTGTTCTAAAATGAGATCATATTTGCCCGTATGGTCAAAAAAATCTCCAACAATTAAACTTTTTGTAGGAAAATCAGGAATATTTTTCTTTAATTCTTTTAAAGGTTGCTTAGCAAAATCCAACACAGTTACATTTTTGAAACCTTGGTTAAATAAATAGATCGCTTCATAACCTCTACCAGCACCGGGAATCAAAATTTTAATGGATTTATCTGTCAACTGGTCAATATAAGTTTGAAGCGGGATAGAAGCGTGACCTATGTCCCATCCCGTATTATTATCACCATAGCGATCTTCCCAGTATTCCTTATTAAAGTTCATCTTCTAAAAAGTCATCAGTATCTTTAAAATCGTCAATATCCCTTCTATCTTTTTTAGTGGGCCTTCCAGTTCCTTTTTTACGGTAATAATCTTTTGAGTATTTAAGGAGATCGAGTTTTTCTAAATTTTCTTTTGGTGTAATATCATTACAATAAAGGCCTACCAACTTAGCACCCACACGGCTGGGCGGAAGATCTAAGACTTCTATTTTATAATTTATTTGATTCTTTCTAACCTCAAGAATATCTGTGGGATATACATCTCTTGATGGTTTTACAGATGCTCCCTGAATCTTTACATGCCCTTTTTTACATGCGTTTGTGGCTATAGATCGGGTCTTAAAATACCTCACACACCATAAAAATTTGTCTACACGCATAATCTATTGCTTATAACCCCGTTTTTGATGTAACAAAAATAGCGCAAAATTGTATCTTGCGCGACCTAAAAGGACAATGATGAAAATTATGAAAAATACATTTTGGGCGGCTTTGGTGTTAGCTGGTCTAATTTCTTGTGATAAAAATGATGATGGGCCAGAGCCTATACCTGTAAGGGATGCTGGCGAGGTTCAGGTGGAAAGTGATGCTTTGCTTACTGAATACCTAGAGACTCATTTTTATAATTATGAAGAGTTTGAAAACCCTCCTGCAGATTTTGATTACAGATTGGTTTTTGATACAATCGCAGGTGACAATTCAACTAAAACAGCGCTTATTGATAGGGATGAGCTTATTGTTAAGACCTTCAACAGGCAAGATGTTGATTATAAGCTATATGTATTGAAAGCTCGTGAAGGGGCAGGGGAGCAGCCTACATTTGCAGACTCTACACGGTTGACATACCGCGGGAATGTGGTATATGAAGATTTATTTGATAGTGCTGTAACCCCTACCTGGTTGGATCTATCTAATACTATTGAAGGATTTTCCAAATCTGTAAATGAGTTTAGGGGTGCAACAGATTTTACTTTTAATCCTGACGGAACGGTGACTTATTCTGATGATTACGGCGTAGGTGCTGTTTTTATTCCCACAGGTCTTGCCTATTTTAATTCAGGGAGTGGAAGTATAGCTCCTTATGAGGATATTGTTTTTACCTTTAATGTGTATGGGGTAAATCAAACCGATCACGATAATGACGGTGTGCCTTCTTATTTAGAAGATGTGAATGGAAATAAATTTCTTAGGGATTTAGTTGATGATACAGATGAAGATGGGATAGCAAACTATCAAGATGAAGATGATGATAATGATGGTATTCCTACTCGAGATGAAGTATTCGTTAATGAAGATGGTCTGGTAGGTTTCCCAGATACTGATAATGATGGAACTCCAGATTATCTGGATGCAGATACAGAATAGCTGAACAGTTAAATCAGTCAAAAATAAAAAAACGTCCCAAATTGTTGGGACGTTTTTAATTATAGAATTCTTGATAAAAGCTTATAAATTAAGAGAAAGGCTCAGAATTAATTGATCTGGTCGCGTATCTATTCGGCTCCCGTTTGAGATTATGCCATTAGAACCTAAAAATTCGGCTTCGTTTTCACTAAAACCACGCTCATAACGTAAATCTACACCTAGTTTACCTAAGGCAACGGCTGCGCCAAAATTTAGACCTACTGTAAAGTCATTTTCAACATCTCCTAAAGTGATCCCATCATACTCAGTATCCAAAACATACTGAAGAGAAGGACCACCAAAAACACTAAGAGGGCCAATTATTTTTAGTCCGACTAAAAGAGGTGCGTCGAGCTTTTGCATTTTAAAATCACCATCATCATACGAGCTTGATGTGCTCGTATATACAAATTCGGGTCTGAAATACAATTGTTCGCCTATTTTACCAAATACACCAATGTGATATCCCACATTATGATCTGGATTTTTATAGGCATCACCCGCTGAGTCCGTCACATCGCCATTACCATTGTAATTAAGTCCACCCTTGATTCCAAAGCCTGGTCCAGACTGGGCATAACCTACGGTCATGGCCAGCATTAAAATTCCTAAAAGTGCTTTTTTCATTTTTGTTAAGTTTTAAATCCATGCTTAGTTTTAAAACATGAAGTCTGGTTAAAATTAAATTAACGATAGTTAGTCTAATTTTGCAAGAGTTTGTAAATAAGGCAATTAAATGATTAATTACCTTACTTATTACTTTCTCTTTAGCACCTTCTTAACGGCTTTTTGAATGGATTTATTATTTAGGCCATATTTTTCCATAAGATCTGCAGGGTCGCCACTTTCTCCAAAAGTATCTTCTGTAGCGATAAATTCCTGTGGTGTAGGATGGGTAAGCGCTAATTCACGAGCCACACTTTCACCAAGACCTCCTAGATAATTATGCTCTTCACATGTTACTACACAACCAGTTTTCTTAACGGAAGCAATAATAGCATCTGCATCTAAAGGTTTAATAGTGTGAATATTTATTACTTCAGCGCTTATTCCTTCTTCATTAAGTTCTTCAGCTGCCTGTATGGCTTCCCATACTAAATGACCTGTAGCTACTATTGTAACATCTGTTCCTTCAAGTAAATGAACGGCTTTTCCTATTTCAAAATTTTGATCTTCCGGTGTGAAATTAGCTACTTTTGGACGTCCAAAACGAAGATAAACAGGTCCCTGATGATCTGCTATTGCTATGGTTGCTGCTTTGGTTTGATTAAAATCACAAGTGTTGATCACCGTCATCCCAGGCAACATTTTCATCAAGCCTAAATCTTCCAGGATCTGGTGGGTTGCACCATCTTCACCTAATGTTAATCCTGCGTGAGAAGCACAGATTTTTACGTTTTTATTAGAATAAGCAACACTTTGTCTTATCTGGTCATAAACACGACCTGTAGCAAAGTTTGCAAAAGTTGTAGCGTATGGTATTTTACCGCCTATGGTCATACCGGCAGACATGCCAATCATATTAGCTTCTGCAATCCCTACTTGAAAAAAACGTTCTGGATGGTTTTTTTCAAAGTCATTCAGTTTTAGAGAACCTGTAAGGTCTGCACATAAAGCAACAACATTTTCATTGGTTTTGCCTAGTTCATCCATACCGGCACCAAAGCCTGAACGGGTATCAATATTTCCTGTATTTGTATATTTTTTCATTTTTTCATTTTAAGTCTTTCCGTTTTCTTTAAAATCAAGAAGTTGGAAAACGGTTTTTAATAATCCCCTAAGGTTTCTGGATTTTGCGCTAGAGCTTTTTCTAGTTGCTCATCGCTGGGAGCTTTACCATGCCAGGCATGGGTATGCATCATAAAGTCAACCCCATTCCCCATTTCGGTATGAAGAAGTATACAAATAGGCTTTCCTTTTCCGGTTAGGGATTTTGCTTTGTTAAGTCCTTCTATG
>CAXBEL010000224.1:0-7209 GCA_963974735.1 uncultured Flavobacteriaceae bacterium
GTCGAAATTTTTAAAGGCTTGAGCTGGTATTCCCTTACCGTCTTTTTAGGCCTTACCATGATGATATTTCTTGTTTACCCTTTAATATTCAAACTCTTTATTAGGGTTATTTCTTATACGGGATTCTTTAAAGCTATGGGGCCTGCGCAGACTTTAGCTTTTTCAACTTCAAGTAGTGCGGCCACTTTACCTGTAACTATGGAATGTGTGGAGGACAATCTTGGAGTCGACAAAAAAGTAACCAGTTTTGTACTTCCTATTGGAGCAACTGTTAATATGGATGGTACTTGCTTATACCAAGCCGTAGCAGTTGTTTTTCTTGCTCAGTTACATATGATTGATCTTACTATAGGTCAACAATTAACTATAGTTCTTACAGCTACTTTAGCATCAATTGGGTCTGCCGCAGTCCCAAGTGCCGGTCTAGTGATGTTGATTATTGTATTGCAATCTGTGGGTTTAAATCCTGCCTGGATCGGTATTATTCTTCCGGTAGATCGTATTCTTGATATGTGTCGTACGGTAGTAAATGTAACTGGAGATGCGACTGTTTCCTCAATTATTGCTAAAGGTGAAGGAATGCTTAATTACAATCCTACTAAAGATCCAGATGCAGCATTTGACATAGATGAAAAGTAATTTATACAAGTAAATTTGTAACTGTTTAAAAAGTAGGATGTTAGGATTTATTTCCTACATTTACCATCCCAGATTTACTTTTATAAATGCTCAAAGAGCATACTATCTTAATCTACCTGTTTCAAAAAAATAGGTATGAAAATTTTTTTACTTTTCTTTTTTATAGGGTTTTTTACGCTTTCTGCTCAAGTAGGAATTGGAACCACAAATCCAAGTCCAGCTTCTATGTTAGACGTTACAAGTTCTACAAATAATATAGATTTTAGAGGTATGATGCCGCCTCGCGTTACAGTGGCAGACCGGGATAAAATTCCTGCAGGACCAGACGATGTAGGATTGCTTGTTTTTATTAATGATCCTACCTATAACTTATTCTGTTTACAAATATGGAATGGGATGAGTTGGGATAATGTACAGTGCCTTTCTAATTCTAATATACCCACCAGTGTTGAGTTTACCTCTCCAGATGTCGCATTATATCCAGAGAACGGTGGTGTGGATTTAGAATTTACAATAGTTAATCCTTCATTAACAGATGATGTTATTATAACAGTAGTTGCATCAAGCTATCCTGATCTATTGGAGACTGATTTTGAAACTATAATTATTCCTGCCGGAGCAACCACATATACAGCAACTGGGATATTTAATATTCTCGATGATAATTTAGAAGAAGGAAATGAGAATATTGTTTTTACAATAAATTCTATCATAGGAGGTACGGGAGCGCCATCAATTGGTAATCAAAATACATACACCATAACAATTATAGATAACGATCTTAGATTATGGATTAATGAATTTCATTATGATCCTGAAGGTTCTGATGGAGATGAATTTGTAGAAGTTGCTGGAACGGCTGGATTTGATATTACGGATTATAGAATTTACCATTATAATGGTAGAAATGGAAGCGTTATAGCAAGTAAAAAGCTTAATGGGATACTTACAGATCAACAAAATGGTTTTGGTACTTTGAATTTGCCTTTTGCGGGATTACAAAATGAAACGGAGGGATTGGCATTGGTTGATCCTTTAGGTAATCTTCTCCAATTTATAAGTTATGAAGGAGAATTTATTGCTACTGCTGGGCCTGCTCAGGGTGAAATGTCTATTGATGTAGTTGTTTTTGAAGATGAGGCGCCTGTAGGCAATTCACTTCAATTAAATGGAGTCGGGTCGGATTACGCTGAATTTATATGGGTAGGTCCTGCACAAAATTCTCCTGGGGCTATTAATATAGGACAGACTTTTAATTAATAGTACAGCGAGCAAACTAGAATATTGCTTGAAAATACTTTTACTTATCTTTAGCTCGATTAATAGAACCATCCAATAGATAAAATATGAACGTTTGTTTTTTAATGTATCCCTGGGAAGAAATGAAAAAGCCTGAGGATGATACTTCACTATCGCTTATTCGTGAATGTGCAAAACGTGGCCACGGTATTGCAACAACAACTCCTGCAAATCTTACAATTAGAGATAGTGTGACTTTTGCATTCTGTAAAGTTTTAAAAAGACAGGAAAAAGTACCGCCAACGTTAAAAGCTTTTCACGCTAAGGCTAGTTTTAGAGACGAAATGTTACCACTGGCAGGATTTGACGTTATCATCTTAAGAAGCAATCCACCGCTGGATACAATAATGTTGAACTTTTTGGATTCTGTTAAGGATGACGTTTTTATAATGAATGATGTAGATGGTATAAGAAGAGCAAACAACAAACTATATACCGCAGTTTTTGAAGATGAAGAGAATGCTTTCATTCCTAAAACTCATGTCACCAAAAACAAAGATTATCTAACCCGAATCATTAAAGAATCAAAAGAGGAAAAAATGATTTTGAAGCCTTTAAATGGTTTCGGAGGGTCAGGGGTTATACTTATTGAAAAAAGTGCGATGAACAGTATAAGTTCATTGTTGGATTTTTATATAAACAACAAAGATGGTTCTTCTAATTATGTGATTCTTCAGGATTATATAGAAGGAGCAGATCAAGGTGATGTGCGTATTTTACTTCTTAATGGGAAACCAATAGGCGCTATGAGAAGAATACCTGGGGATGATGATCACCGCTCTAATGTAAGTGCTGGAGGTTCTATTGCTAAGCACACGATGAGTAAACAAGAAAAAGAACTTTGTCGCCGCATTGGTCCAAAACTGGTTAAGGATGGGCTTTACTTTGTAGGAATTGATGTTATTAATGGAATGCTGGTTGAAGTTAATGTAATGAGTCCTGGTGGAGTTACTTATATGAACCGGGTTTACAAACTAAAGCTTCACGAAAAGGTCATAAATTTTGTAGAAGATATGGTATTATCTCGCGTAACGAGATTAGACAGAAGGGCTAAATTACGTAAGCACGTTTACGAAGCTTAACCTTTAACTTTATTTACATTATTTATGATTAGGCTTACAGTAGATGAGATTATATCAAAAATTGAAAAGCAAGAGCCTTTTCACGCGGTCTCGTCAGATTATTCATTTACACTAAAAATTGAAGAATACGTAGATTATGTTTGTGGTGCTGTACATGATGGTCACGAATTCAGAAGAGAACTTTGGGACAATTGTCTGCATACGGAATATGAAAGATGGTATGAAGAAGATCCCTGTACTAAATATTTTGTAGATAGTAATCCTATTGTTATTGCAGGACGTGACAGTAGATTTGAATATGATTTAAACCGCAATCCTGAAGATGCTATTTATGAGGATGCCTGGGGTAAAAAGCTTTGGAAAACACCTTTGTCTGAAGTGATGAAGCAGAAAAGCCTGGATAAACACAATCAATTTTATAAAGTAGTGGGAGCTTTAATTAGGAAGCTTGAAAGTTTGCATGATAAGGTTATTGTTTATGATATGCATTCCTACAACTGGAAAAGATGGAATCGGGAAGTTCCTGTAGTTAATTTGGGAACCAGTAATATAGATAATAACAGGTTTATAGATTTTGTTGATAAATGGTGTGCTGATCTGGCACAGATAAAATTACCCCACAATATTAAAACGACTGCTGCTGTTAATGATACCTTTAAAGGCAATGGCTACTTTTTAAAATATATTACTCAAAATTCTAGTAATACCCTTGTTCTCGCCACAGAGTTTTCTAAAATTTATTGTGATGAACTCGAAGAGGTGATTTACCCCGAAGTGGTTGAGGCTATTAAAGATAAACTGAAGGATCTTCTGCCTCAACATGCTGCTTATTTTAGACAAAGGGCAAACTAGTAAAGTGATAAAGGTCTATTTCCTTGTTAAATATTACCTTTGCACAAAATTTGAGTAAATGATTGCTGAAGCTGTAGATGCTTATTCTGACCTTTTTGAAATAGACCAAAACCTCGATCGCTTAGTTCGTGACATAGAACTATTGCATTACCTAAATCCACTGAATATTGAGTTGGAAAAGAAGCGTTTTTTTGCTTCTAAATATGCCGAGAACCCTTCATTTAAGTACCGTAAGCTAAAGTTTAATCCCTATAAAATGCAGCGCTTGTTTTTCAATCAGCGTTTGGAGCGCATTGAAGATGTAGAAATACGGAAACTGTATGAAGATATTATTTATGAATATTCCGGGTTAATTCAATGTATTGAAAGTATAGGGCAAGGGAAGCGGTTCTATTTTAACTGCCTTAAAGTTTTTGGAACGCCCAAAGAACGTGACGTAGAGAACGCAAAGTTCATTTTACACTTTGCAAATGAAGAAGGACTTGAAGAAATGATACCGCGTTATACCGTTGATGAAGCAGAAGCCTATTTTAAGGCATTTGCACAGCAATATAATTTTAAATTCCATATCAGACAATCCACAAATATTTCTGCTGCTGCAATGGTGTTAAATTCCTCTGAAACTTTGGTTTTAAAGAAAAATCACCGCTTTAGTGAAAACCAATTAAAGGTTTTGGCAAATCACGAAATTGGGGTTCATATGGTGACTACCTTTAATGGAAAGGCCCAACCCTTAAAGATTTTTTCAAACGGTTTTGTAAATAATACAGAAACTCAAGAAGGACTTGCTGTATTTAGTGAATATATGTCTGGTTGCCTTACTATGAAACGTATGAAGGAACTGGCTCATAGGGTAATTGCTGCAGATAGTTTGATTAAAGGATATGATTTTTCAGACACCTTTGACCTGCTTTTTAGCCAATACAAATTAGATCGCGAGACAGCTTGGTCTATATCATTGAGAGCCCATAGAGGTGGAGGTTTTACAAAAGATTTTGTCTATCTCACTGGACTAAAAAAAATCTATGATATGTTTCAGCATGGCAAGGATTACGAACTTCTTTTGACAGGTAAGGTTACTTACGGATATGAAGATACCATACAGAAGCTGCAAAAAAGAGGATTAGCTGTCCCTAATACTTATGACTCACTATCCTATGCAAAAAATGAAAACCAAAATAAAAAGCTCGACTTTATTTTAAGAAATTTAAAATAATCAGACTTATTTACTAAAGTTGATTAGCAAGATCGAGAATAGTATTTGCTGTAAAATCAGCCTCTTGTGCTAGGGGATATTTAAATTTTCCAGATCGAGATATAAATGCAGTTTGCAGACCAGCTTTTTGAGCGCCCATAATATCCCAACCGTGGGCTGCTACGAGCATCGCATTTTTAGGAGAAATGTTCATTTTGTCCAAAACGTATACATAAGCATCTTGATGCGGTTTATACTTATTAACGCTATCTACACTAAAAATTTCAGTAAAATATTCCGTTATTCCTGTATAGGATAATTGTTCCTTAAGCGTAGGGTAATTTCCATTGGTAAGAGTTACTAAGGTATAGCCGGCATCTTTTAATTTTTTAAGACCATCAATTACATCAGGATGTGGTGGTAATTTTTTTATTACACTTAAGATATCCTCAATTTCACTTTCACTTAAATCAACTTCAAAATTTTGAGCGGTCATTTTAAAAGTCGCTTTGCCAATAGTCCCGAAGCTGTGATAAGAATTGGTGGTAGTCTCAACCAGCGAATAATGAAGTAGGGTGCGGAACCAAATCTCAAATGCCTGTTTATTGTCGAGAACAGTATTAATTTTTTCTTTTAATGGGCTGAGGTCAAGTAGCGTTTCATTAACATCAAATATGAGTAGTTTTAAATCCATCAAACCAGTTGAGATATTTATATATCAATAAATTTAGTCTTTATACTAGGATTAGGTAACATACAACTATCCTTTTTTCCAAACCATTTGTATCTGTTTCGGGCAACATAATCGTAAATGGTATTTCTTAAAAATTTCGGAATTATCATAAAGCCATACAAAAGAGAATACCAGCCTTTTAATCCTCGGGCTATATGCAAAGCAGCAGTTGATTTAGTGTATGCCTTATCGTTTTCGATTAGAACAATAGAATCCGTAGCAAGAGTATCAATTTTATATTTTTCTAAAAGCAGCTTGCCTGTTTCTCCCTGTAAAGATGCAAATCGAAATTTATCTTCAATATCTTTTCGAATAACAAAATTAATGGTGCTGTTACAAAAATTGCAAACGCCATCAAATAGAATTATCTTGTGATTAGTCATTATCTATATTTTTTTATCTTCTATTATTAACCTTGGCCGGTTGCACAAGTTCGAGTTGATCTACATCAATATTTGTGGTAAACATACCGTAATTTACAATTGCTTTTCCTCGTTCAATTTCATCAATACTTCCCACTGCACGACCATCTGGTAAGCGGACGCGATCGCCCACTTTTAGTTTAACTTTTGGCTTCTCTTTTTCAATCTTTTCCTTCTTGATCTTTTCAGCCTTTTTCTTTTGGCGTATGACTTCAACTTTCTTTTCGGCTTCTTGCTTAACTTTTTCAACTTTGGCCTTTTCAGCTTTCTGCTGTTTAAGAGATTGCTTTTTTCTTTTAGAGTTTTCTACCTGAACAACTTTATAAAGTTCGTCAATAAGCTGGCGCTTATTCTTGTTATAATAAAACTTCTCACTTAAATCATCTAGCTTCTGTCCTAAATAAACCAGTCGCTGATTACTATCAAAAAGCTCTTGGTAGCTTTCTAATTTTTGTTGAGTTTTAGCATTGGTCTTATCTAATTCCTGCTGCTGCTTGAGGGCCAATTGCTCTTTGGTTTTTAAAGCTGAGGTAGTTTTTGCCAGTTTGCTTCTTTCTTTTTGTAAGTCTGCAATACTTTTGTCAAAACGTATTTTACCACGCTCTACCTTCTTTTTAGAGCGGTTTATAAGAGAATATGGTATTCCATTTTTTTGAGCGACTTCAAAGGTGAAAGAACTTCCTGCTTCTCCTACATGCAGCTTAAAAAGAGGCTCTAACGTTCTTGCATCAAAAAGCATATTGGCATTGGTTATTCCTTCAGTTTCATTAGCCATCATTTTAAGATTGGCATAATGTGTAGTTATAATACCGTAGCTGCCCCTTTCATAAAAAACCTCTAGGAAGGTTTCGGCTAGTGCTCCGCCAAGTTCAGGATCACTACCTGTGCCAAATTCATCAATTAGAAAAAGTGTTTTTTCGTCACACTTTCTCAGAAAATAGTTCATATTTTTTAAGCGGTAGCTGTATGTGCTTAAGTGATTTTCTA
>CAXBEL010000225.1:0-7181 GCA_963974735.1 uncultured Flavobacteriaceae bacterium
CCGGCGATCTGGTTGCGTTCAATGTCGATGCCTTCATTAAAACCCGCGAATTGCAAATACACAAATGCAATGCCCAATATTAAAGTCAATATGAGAAAAACTTCTCCTTTACCATTCTCATCCCGTTTTATAAAACGCTTAGCCAGAAACATAGTTAGGCTGCTCATCAATATAACAGCAGTACTTACGTAAAACGCCTGTGGGAGTTCAAAATCTGTAAGCCAGTCTTTACGCTCTTTACTTACAATGTAAGCACTGGTCAATCCAGCAAACATCATAGAAAGACTTATGATACCGAACCAAAGCATCATTTTTTTAGAACGGATAATTTTCTCTCCCTCTGTTTGTTCTGTATAATTCATTTATCGTAAAAATTTATCCACTACATAAATAATCTGAAGTAAAGTGATGTAGCTTACACTGGACAGCATTAATCTTTTGGCGGTTTTAGCATCCATATTTTGATACAACCGTATTGCATAATACAAAAGGCCCAGACCTAAAACCCCCACCAATATGGCAGAGACAGGTGTTATATACAACCTGCCAGTAACTCCAAAAACAGGAATTAATGAAACTAAAATCGTCCACACCGTATATAAAACCACCTGCAAAGCAGTACCCTTATCCCTTTTACCCGTAGGTAACATAAAAAATCCTCCTTTTTTATAATCATCATACAAAAACCATCCTATTGCCCAGAAATGTGGAAACTGCCAGAAAAACTGAATCATAAAGAGCGTTCCCGGCTCAATACCAAAATCATCGGTCGCCGCAACCCATCCCAGCATAAAAGGGATGGCTCCGGGAAAAGCCCCCACAAATACTGAAAGCGGGGTTTTAGTTTTTAAGGGAGTATAAAGACAGACATAAAGAAATATGGAGATACCTCCAAACAAAGCTGTCTTTGGATTTATGATATATAAAGTAACTAAGCCTAGAACTGTAAATGCACTGGCAATCGCAAAAGCCATTGTAACGCTCATCCGACCAGCAGGAATAGGACGATTCTTTGTTCTATCCATTAAGGCATCAAGATCCCGCTCTATTATTTGATTATATGCATTAGAAGCACCAACCATAAAATAACCACCCAAAGCGAGAAGTCCCACAGTAGACCAATTAACAGCATACGCTCCAAGAAAATAACCCGCCATGCTAGAAAAAACTACACTCAGCGCCAGGCGCATCTTGGTAATTTCCTTAAAGTCGCTCCAGATAGAAGCTTTGCCAATATGTGTTTCTACAATGCTCAAAAAGGCGTGGATTCGGGTCTTTTAAAAGTTCGGCAAAGATACCTCACACATCCCTTTTACACAATGAAATATCTATTTTAATACCTATTAAATCCTAAGCTTTTTTACTAACTTCATCAGATAGACAATAAACACTTCTCTTTATGAAAAAATTGCTTTCGTGCTTAACAATAATAATAGGTCTGGCTTATCAAACCTACGCACAGGACGCACAAGATGTCAAAATCGAAATAATTCCTGCTGGTGAAAATATTTATATGCTTACTGGTCAAGGAGGAAATATAGGTGTGTCAATAGGGGACGACGGTGTTTTTATGATCGATGACCAATTTGCCCCTTTATCAGAAAAAATTCTTGAAGCCATTAAAACCCTTAGTGATAAGCCCATTAAATTTTTAGTCAACACTCATTTTCATGGCGATCATACTGGCGGAAATGTAAATTTTGAAGATCAGGGCGCTATTATAGTAGCTCATGAAAATGTACGCAAGCGTTTAATGGAAAATGACAAAGAATCTGGCTTACCCATTGTTACTTATGATACCAATGTAATCTTTCACCTCAACGGAAATGATATTCTCGCCACTCACGTGCATAACGCCCATACAGATAGTGATTCTTTAATCTACTTTCCGCAAAGTAATGTACTGCATACAGGAGATACATTTTTTAATGGCAGCTTTCCTTATATAGATTTAAACAATGGCGGCAGTGTTGCTGGAGACATAGAAGCTGGTAAAGCTGGCTTAATGTTAATTAACGAAAACACCACAATCATTCCTGGTCACGGTGACATCGCTACATATACCGACTATAAGACCTACGTAATTATGCTTGAAGGGATTCGTGATAATGTACAAAAAGCAATTGACGCCAATAAGAGCAAAGAAGAAATCGCATCTATGGAAGAGCTTACCAGTTCCTATTACACAGATGATCAAATGAAGGAAGCTTTTATTAACGGAAAAAAAATAAGAGAGACCTTTTATGATAGCATAACCTCTAAAATAGAATAAATTTTCAAAATTTTATTAAAATCAAACTCTGCACAATGAATAAGACTGAATTTCTAGACGCGCTTGAAAAAGTTTTTCTCTCTATTGAAAAACAAATTCCAAACTATATGAAGAATCTTGAAGATAAGTCTATCGCAGAAGGCAACGTCGCAGTTTGCATAATAGATGAAGACGGACAGATCTATGGGAAAATTTATGGGGATGATAAAGTAAAAGGGCGTTCTTTTTATAAAGTGGCCTGGACAAAGGCGAGCCAAGTGTGGATCACAAAAAAGAGAACAGGAGAATTTGAAGAATTAGTATTTGCAGGCAAACTCGACGACAAACAATTTGGTATAGAGCGACCAGATTTTATTGGTTGGGAAGGTGGACAGCCTATACAGCTAGGAGATAAAAATCTAGCTGTTGGTTTTAGCGGTTTTAGAGGGGTTGTAGATCTTGAAATAGTTGTGAATGCTATTAACGATACAATGAACAAATCATAATAAACCCATTTTCTAATGGCAAAATTGTATGATTGATTAATCGATACTCACAGAATCATAAACAATAACTTTTTCCCACAAATGGGAAGATTCCTCAATGAATAAGAGGTGTGCGTCTTCTTTTTGATACTTATCCTGTATTTCTTTAGATGGAAAAGTTAGAACCAAAGAATAGGTAAATGAACCGTCAACAACTTCGCGTGGAGTATTCGCAGGCTTGCCTATAAAATGAGTTTTGGCGTAAAGACTATTATTAAGAAATTTTTTAAGTGATGTCTCAAAAGCAGCACAATCTTCTTTATTATCTGGATTATTAAACCAAAAATAAACGGTGTGGACAAAGTTTTTATCAAATTCTGACTTTTCTGTTTGTGCCTTGATGATTTGACTACCCATAAAAAATACAAGAATTAAAGGGAATTGAATTAAAATAGTATTCGTTCTCATAGTTCTAAATTTAAAACTCATACAATTTAGACAAAACTAGTTCAACTTCAGCTTAAATTTAGTAATCAAAATACCAGTTGAACAAATCTGTTCTAAAACCAAAATTAACCCATACGGTTCTTTCCTCAAGATTAACGGGATCTGGGAAGGTGGTCCTGTTATCCCTATATAGTACATTAGTATATATCTTCAAATTAGTTGAAGGATTTAGAAGATAGCCCAATTCTAAATTTCCAATAAAGGTATTTGCTCTGTTGCCTTGCCCTATTACATTCCCATTATCCCCGGGGCGATTTTCATCATTCCCATATATACTTCCTCCATAGTATACTTCATCAATGTCGCCTATTTCATAACCTCGTTCACCATAAATAAGTTTTGCCGTACCATACCAGCGTTCATTTTCATAGCGGGCTATAGCGATTGCTTCTCTAAAATTAGCCCCCCATAAGTGGGCCATAGATTGATTGTTATGGCCATAATTAAGCTGAATCTCATTATTAGAATATACGTAAGGACGCACTTGATTATATTCTACCTGCAGCTGTAAATTAGGAACATTAAACGCATCATAATACTTCAGACCTAATTGAAAACCTTGCTTATTTTTATAGCTTTTTTCGCCTCCGGTAATAGAGCCAGTAGAGAACTCATCAATTATGATTTGAGCATATGCGTTCACGCGATCACTAAATTTATATTTCGCACTTAGTCCTATTAAAGCATTTCCACCTCTTGACCCTGTAGAGAATTCTATCGCCCTATAAAAAATAACAGGATTTAAATAGTTAAGATCAAAGCCGCGATCATTGTCATTTTCCCAAATAACATTTTCAAAAAGTCCAATATTTAAACGTTTGCTGGCATTAAAACTTAAGTAATGATTTGCCATATATTTGGTACGAAAAGAACCATCACCCACTACCTCAGGTCTCACGTCACGCAAGGACATCCACGTATTGGTATATTTAAATTTCCAAAAAGTTGTGTTCAATTTAAAGTACGGATAAGGGCTGACATTATCGCTTAATATTAAAGATCGATAACCATCGCCAATAAAATTCTTCCCGTGACCAAATTGTAGATTAAAATATTTATTTGGCGTATAAGATATGTAACCTTCAGCTATTGGATAGTCAAAGTCGTCTGTATTAGAACTAGCGGCAACACCCCGTCCAGGAACAATTGCCGGATTACCTCCATCTGGTTTTATAGAACGCGCATACCTATTAAAATAGCCCGCGAAAGAACCTTGACTTTCATAAAAAACCGTATAAAAGTTAAGCTTTTTGCCTAATCCTCCCTGAAATACTAAAGCGCGTGTATTATTATAGGTGTAACTCTGATCCTCATTATCTGCAGTTTCAAAACCTAGCTGTAGATCGGCTGCAGGATCAACGGTAAACCAATAATCCTCCCCTTGCAAAGTGACCATATGTTCATTCCAAAACTTGCGTCCAAACCACGAATTTTTATCTTTTAATAATCCTTGCTTTTTTTCTGCAAAATTGTAGTACTTATTTACCTCCTGGTAAGTAAAAGGCTTGCTTGCAGTATGGCTATTTGTACCCAACAAATTCATTTCAGAATCAAAACGACTATAAATCTGATGGGATAAAGGAATATTTAATTGACTGCTGTATTCCTGATCACTATATGCAAAAGTTTGAATGGAATCATATTCCTGTTTCAAAATCCTTTCTGCTTCAGATTGAGAAATTTCCTCCTGCGAATCATGACCAGTTCTATTTCTAGCCAAAGGAATTTGTATAGGAATGTTAAACTGCATATAGGTAGGCCTAGAATTATATGTTGCAGGCTCAATCTGTGGCAATTCTTCAAAAATCCGACTCACTTCATCATTCAACTCTTGATAAACCGCCTCTACATTAAGCAATTCGAATACGCCCTCTTTATTTACTTCAAACAAAATCACCATCTCCCCTTCATAATTCTCAGAAGATACAATGCTTGGTGTCTCAAATTTTTCTAATAAAAAATCTATTAGCGTAGTATTGAAACAGTCTGGGAGGTTTGCTATCTCCTCATTTTCACACTCTGGAAAAACCGGATATTTTTCAAAAACACCTTGCGTTTCTTGGGAAAAACATATAGAGAATTGAAACAAACAGAAGGATAGCAATAATGCTTTGCAGGTCATTTATTTGTGTAATGGATTAAGGCGGTGGAAAGATATAGCTTTTTTTTTAACCCTTTAAACTCAAAAATCCGCTCAGAGAGAACTGAGCGGATTTATAATTGACACTGTAAATAGTACTAATTTTCAGTTTTAAAAATAATCGGCTGTCCATAAATAACCCGAACATCCTTTTCCCTTTGTTTGCCTGGGATCATTTCTGGTATTTTATTAATCACCCGTTTTGCTTCTACCTCCAATGCGGGGTGCGGCGCTCTTGTTTTAACATCTGTAACTTTGCCAAATTCATTAACGGTAAATTGCACATCGATACGATTAACACCTTCAAGCCCATAACGCGCGCCCAAAGCTGTATTAAAATTTCTACTAATGAGACTGTTTATTTTCTCCTGCATACATGATTTGCGCTCTTCATTTGAAGCTAAACCTTCACAACCGGGATAAATCGGTACAAATTCAACCTTTCTATAATCGACATCTACAACGTCTTCTATTTTTTCGAATGTTATTGCTGAAGGATCTACAACAGGGTTGGAAACCTTAGGTTCCTCAAGAACGTTGTCAGGTTCTTCGATAACTAAATCATTGGGCACTACTTTAGGAGGGATTTCTATGGAAGGTGTCACCTTTTTTATTTCTGGTGATTTCTTTTTTTCAATTTGAAATTCCTCATCCCAATTAAAAAGTTCCACCTGCGCAATTTCTTTAGAAACATAAGGCTCAATAACTTTTTGTGGAGTACGGTACTCTACAGCGAAGATAGCAACGAGAAGAGCGAGGATTAGCCCAATCTGAAAATAGACAACGTTGTTTTTTTGTAAATTTACATCGTGCTTGCTTGTTCTGGGGTTTCTCTTTTGACGAACAGAATTCCCATTTTTTTGTGAATCTTTCATAAAATATGTTTTAATAGTTAAGAAGTATTAAAACTTTAACAACAAGCATGCCAAAAAAAATCCCGTCTCGCGTAAGCGGACGGGATTTATATATTAAGAAAAATCTATCTAATCTTGTACTTGGAAAACAATAGGTAGCGAGTACAGTACACCTACTGCTTTTCCTCTTTGTTTACCTGGAGTCATTTTAGGAAGTAACTTGATTACACGTTCTGCTTCTTGTTCCAATCTTGGATGTGGACCACGAGAACCTATATCTACAATATTTCCGCTTCTATCAATTTTAAATCGCACATAGATACGATTAACTCCACTAAGCCCCAATTCACTACCTAATTCAGTATTAAATTTACGGTTTACAAGCGCGCTGATTTTTTCAGACATACACTTCTTCTTAGCATCGTTTCCAGATTCATTTTCACAACCTGGAAAAACAGGTACATTTTCAATTACAGCAAAAGGAACATCTTCAATCACTTCTTCCTCTACAAACTCTACTTCCTCTACTTCAACAATCTCCTCTTCTTGATTTGTTTCTGTAGACTCAATAACAGTTTCCTCAACCTCTGCCTCATCTTCAACTACCTCAATAACTTCGGGAGCTGGTGGTGGCGGTGGTGGCGGTGGTGGCGGTGGTGTGTTTAACTCGGTAATTGGAATGTCTTCTTCCAATTCATCTTGTAAGTTTAACTGGCCAATATCAATGGCTTCTTTTTCATAGGTCTTCCACTCAATCGCACCCCAAGTGAGAGCAAGAATCAAAATCAAACCTAATTGAAAGAATAAAACACTTCTTTTGCTTAAGTCTGCTTTGGGATTTTTCTTAGGTTCCATAGGACTATTAGTTATTAAGGATTGCTAAATTAACGAAAATGATCAACAATATGAAATTAAAATTTTGATTTTAATTGTTCAAAACGTGG